>JBEAMY010000289.1:0-4153 GCA_041165725.1 Pseudomonadota bacterium | reverse complement strand
CAATCGCCCACGCCCACGCCAAGCGACTTGGCCAAGTCGCTTGGCGTGGGCGTGGGCGATTGGCTCAGCTTTGAAATGGCAGATCAAGTCGTCAAGGCCAAGATCACCTCGATTCGCCGTGTGGACTGGGCATCCATGCATGTCAATTTCTTTTTCATGTTCCCGCGCGAACGCATGCCCGATAGTCTCGCGCAAACCTTCATCTCAGCCTTCCGTGCGCCCGCCCAAAAAGGGTTTGATCGACAACTGATCGATCAATTCCCCAATGTCACCAACATCGATGTGGGTCAAACCATCGATCAGGTGCAGTCGGTGGTCTCTCAAGTGGTTCAGGTCATCGAGTTTCTATTTGGATTCACTTTGCTGTCAGGCTTGCTGGTCTTGATCGCTACGGTGTCCTTTAACCGTGAAGTGCGAGCACACGACTATGCGGTCATGCGGGCTTTGGGCAGCGGGCGTCAGCAAATCGCTCGCTTGCAACAGCTCGAACTTGTGGGTGTGGGCGCACTCAGCGGCTTCATCGCTTCGGTGGCTGCCATGCTTTTGGGCAGTCTGTTGGCCAGCCAAGTCTTTCAATTTGCTTGGACGGCATCCCCGATTTGGTTGGTACTGGGAACAGGATCGGGCGCATTGCTGGCCCATTTGGCAGGCCGTTGGGCTTTGCGGGATGTGGTTGAAAGGCCGGTGATCGATACCCTGAGGGCGAGCACACAGACTTGATTGAGTATGGGGTTTTGGGCTTAGCGGCCCTTGAGCAAGACCAACAAGGCACCTGCTCCACCTTGCGCGGCGGGGGCTTGAACAAAGGCCATCACCTCGGCGCGTTGCACCAGCCAACGCATCACTTTTTGTTTGAGCACAGGCATGCGACCTGGCGAACCCAAACCTTTGCCATGGACAACCCGCACACAGCGCCAACCCAAGCGGATGGCATGGTGCAAAAACTCAGATAAGGCCTCTCGCGCTTCTTCGGTGCGCAAGCCGTGCAGATCGATTTCACCTTGGAGCGACCAATTTCCTCGACGCAATTTGCGCAACACATCGCTGCCCACACCTGCCTGCGCAAAACTCAGATCGGCATCGGTGTCCAACAAGCTTGAGACATCGAAATCATCGCTCAGGCTTTCTTGAAGGGCAGCTAGGTCGTCGAGTTGCTGCTGAAAAGCCAGAGGAGGGCGTTTGGGCGTTGGCAATGGCGCACGTGCGGATTCTTTGAGGGGTTTGACTGGCCCTATGGCGCGGGTGAAGACCTCGCGTTCGGCTTGCAAGCGCAAGGCCGCGAGTTGACGTTCCTTTTCTGCGGCCTCAAGGGCTTGCCGATTGGCCTTCAACTGACGGTGAAGGCCTTTGAGGTCTTTTAAAGAGCGGCCATTCATAGGAGGCCCTCATTGGCCATGGAATAGGAACGCCCAGGGGAAACGATGCAGTGGTCCAGCACCAGCACGTCGATGAGCCTGAGCGCGGATTTGAGCGTTTGCGTGAGTTCGCGATCGGCCCGAGAAGGCTGAACATGACCGCTGGGATGGTTGTGGGCCAAGATCACTGCACTGGCACACAACTCCAGCGCGCGCTTGACCACCTCGCGCGGATAAACGCTGGTTTGGGTCAGCGTGCCCCTGAACATTTCGTTGAGCTCAATGAGGTGATGCTGGGCGTCAAGGTACATGATGGCAAACACCTCGTGCGGCAAGTGACCCAGTTGCAATTGCAAATGCTGTTGAACCAGTTCGGGCGAATTCATCACATCGCTGCGATTGAGCCTGTCGGCACAAGCACGTCGCGCCAATTCGAGAACGGCATTCACACGGCAGCGCTTGGCCGCACCGCCCATCCCTTGAAAGCCGCTCAGCTCGCTGGGCGGGGTTCGAAGCAAATTGCCCAGGCCATCGTGCGCATCGATGAGGTCTTGCGAGAGTTGCAGCACATTGCGATTTCCCACGCCTGTTCCCAACAAGATGGCGAGCAATTCGGCATCGGACAAGGTGGAGGCTCCCCAGCGAAGCATTTTTTCGCGAGGTTGAAGAACTTGAGGAATTTGGGCGATCATGGTCCAGGCCTTTGGCCCAAATCATGCCCATAAAGGGGTCGGACATGGGGGGAACCGCATCCTTTTTACAATGTGACCCAGTTTACAAACAACATCATGACAACACCTACCCAAGATTCGATTCCCCGTGTGGTGCCCGGTGCATTCCTGACCCTGCATTACCGGCTCACCGGCCCGCATGGTGACGTGGTCAACACCTTTGATCAGGCCCCAGCCACTTTGTCCTTGGGAAACCAGGAGCTTTCGCCTTTGTTGGAAGAAGCCCTGCTTGGCTTGCCCGAAGGTGCTCACGAGCATTTCGAGTTCGAGCCCGGACTGGTGTTTGGTCAGCGCAACCCCGATTTGCTGCAATGGGTCAGCAAGGCTTCTTTGGCCCAAGCGGGCGAACCGGTGGATGAGTTGCAAGAAGGTGAGGTCGTTCAGGTGCCCACGGGTGAGGCGGGTCAACAAGTCGCGGGCATTGTTCGCAAGATCGAGGCGCAAGCGGTGCTGCTGGACTTCAACCATCCCTTAGCGGGTCAAGCGGTTCGCTTCGAAGTTCAAGTGATCGGGGTGCTCTGAGATGAGCACATTGCGTGAAATCGTTCTGGCCGAGCCCCGTGGCTTTTGTGCAGGGGTTGACCGCGCCATCGACATCGTTGAGCGTGCCTTGGATCTGTTTGGAGCGCCCATTTATGTGCGCCACGAGATTGTTCACAACACCCATGTGGTGAACGACCTGCGCGCCAGAGGTGCCATCTTCATCGAAGACTTGAGCGATGTGCCTGCGGGCGCAACCCTGGTCTTCAGCGCCCATGGCGTGCCCAAGTCGGTTCAACAAGAAGCCAAAGCACGTGGTTTTCAAATTTTTGATGCCACATGCCCCTTGGTCACCAAGGTTCATGTGGAGGTGGCCAAACTCCGCAAAGAAGGCTATGAATTCCTCATGATTGGTCATGAAGGGCATCCTGAAGTGGAAGGCACAATGGGCCAGCTTGATTCGGGCATTCACCTTGTGCAAGACTTGCAAGATGTGGATCGCGTACAGCCTGAGCAAACCGAACTGCTTGCAGTGGTGACGCAAACCACACTCAGCGTGGACGACACCGCAGACATCTTGGACGCCATTCGAAAGCGCTTTCCCAAGGTTCGCGAAACCAAAAAACAAGACATTTGTTACGCCACGCAAAACCGACAAGATGCCGTCAAGGCCCTCAGCGCCGAGGTGGACCTCGTCATCGTCGTGGGCAGCCCAACCAGTTCCAACAGCAATCGGCTGCGCGATGTGGCCTTGCAACGGGGCTTGCCCAGCTACCTTGTGGACGACGCCAGTGAGTTGCGCTCCGAGTGGTTGGAGGGCATGGTTCGAGTGGGCGTCACGGCAGGCGCATCGGCACCCGACGCCTTGGTTCAGGGCGTGATCGATCAGCTCAAAGCCTTGGGCGCCATTGCAGTGCGGCGCATGCAAGGCGTGCAGGAGACCATTCAGTTCCCCTTGCCCAAGGGCCTCAAGCGCAAGGATGCCCAAGGCTCAACAGCCGCTGGGCCCGTGGCTTAATCCCACCTCTAGAATCAGCTCATGCTAGACATCAATTTGCTTCGCCGCGACCTCGACTCGGTTGTGGCTGCGCTCAATAAGCGCAAATCCCCCCAGGCCTTTTTGGATGTGGCGACCTTCACTGCGCTGGAGCAAGAGCGCAAGACCTTGCAAACCCGCACCGAAGAGATGCAGGCTCAGCGCAACGCCTTGTCCAAACAAATTGGGCAACTCAAAGGCAAGGGTGAGCATGCTCAGGCCGATCAGATGATGGCTCAGGTGGCTGAGCTCAAGACCGGGCTTGAACAATCGGCGCAACGCCTTGAAGTGATACAGACCGAGTTGCAAACCCTTTTGCATGCGGTGCCCAATCTGCCTCAAGACGATGTGCCTCAAGGTGCAGACGAAACCGGCAATGTGGAATTGCGCCGTTGGTCGCCCACGGGTACTGAGCCTGTGCCATTGGGCTTTGAAGCCAAAGACCACGTCAGCTTGGGCGAGCCCTTGGGCTTGGACTTTGAAACCGGCGCCAAGCTTTCGGGTTCGCGCTTCACCTTCATGCGTGGCCCTGTCGCTCGCTTGCACCGTGC
>JBEAMY010000288.1:0-5406 GCA_041165725.1 Pseudomonadota bacterium | reverse complement strand
CCCAATGGCGCGATTGTGGAACGCATGGTGGCCACGCCCTTTGAAACAGCGGACCAGGTGGTCCTTAACTTGCGCGAGAACGACTTCAGCACCGCATCGGCCATCGTCAAGGCCATTGACGAAAAATTTGGCCCAGGGACAGCGAATGCACTCGACGGCACATCGGTATCGGTGCGAGCCCCCAAAGACTTGAATCAACGCGTCTCATTTCTTGGGGCGCTTGAAAGCTTGCAGGTCACCCCCGCAGAGGCTGCGGCTCGTGTGGTGGTGAATTCGCGAACCGGTACTGTGGTCATCAACGGCAACGTGAGGGTGACACCTTCTGCGATTTCTCAAGGTTCGATCACGGTATCGATCTCGGCCACCAACGAGGTGTCTCAACCCAATCCGCTTGCTCAGGGCACCACAACGCCAGTTCAAAACGCCAACATCGCTGTGAATGAAGCCAAGAACCCCATGTTCTTGTTCAAGCCCGGCGTCGAACTGCGCGAAGTGGTGGACGCCATCAATCAGGTGGGGGCTTCCCCCTCGACTTTGATTGCCATCCTCGAAGCCCTCAAGAGTGCCGGTAGCCTTCGCGCCGACTTGGTGGTGATCTGAGCCTGACATGAACGACGCCCAAACCTCCATGGTGACTGCGAAGTCCTCGCTGGATTTCAGCGGGTTGGGCGAGCTGCGCGCGAAAACCGAGCGCAATGATCGCGCTGCACTCAAGGAAACAGCGCAGCAATTCGAAGCGATGATGATTCGGCAGATGCTCAAGTCCATGAGGGATGCGAGCAATGTGCTCAAGAGCGACCTGACTTCATCCCATGCACAAGACATGTTCGAAGGCATGTTCGATCAAGAAGTCGCTGTCCAATTGTCAAAAAGAAATCAGCTGGGTTTGTCGGACATGCTGGTCCGCCATCTGGACCAGATGCAAGCTCAGCCCAGCACTCAAGATGTCTTGAACCAGCGCGGGCAAGCGGCCAAAGCCATGCCACTTCAGCCAGCACCTTCACAAGCCATTCCGATGCTGGCCGGTGACGGCAAAACCATTGCACGCCCTTTGCCGCCCTCGAGCACACACGCCATCCCCTTGCGCCCCACAATGCCCTTCAAAGGTGAGCTCAAATGAGTGACGTGGTCGGCATCAGCAGCTCAGCCATTGCGGCGTATCAGCGCGCGCTCACGACAGTGAGCAACAACATCGCCAATATGAGCACCGAAGGCTATTCGCGCCAGACGGTGAATCTGCAAGACAACGCACCTGAGCAATTGGCCAAGTCCTTCATGGGAACGGGTGTGGTGCTAGCAGGCATCAAGCGACAATTTGACGCTTTCGCAGAAGCCAACCTTCAAACCAGCACCAGTGACCTCAATGCGCAGGAGCCGGTGGTGGAGTATGCCAAGCGACTCATGGACATCATGGGTGACAAGCTGGTGGGCCTGAGCTCAGCCTTTGACACTTTCTTCACCTCAGCGCAATCGCTGGCTGCCGACCCAGGCTCATCGGTGATGCGAACAGGATTCTTGACTTCGGCTCAGGGCATGAGCGCCCGCTTTGCCGAATTGGCCGGACAAATGACAGGCATCACCGACGAGGTGCACAAAGCCCTGGAAAACGCGGCCAATCAAATGAACACCTACACCAGCCAATTGGCTTTGGTGAACCAGCAATTGGCAAAGATTCCCGTCATTCAAAACCAGCCCGCTCAATTGCTCGATCAGCGCGATCAATTGCTGCGCGACATGTCTGAGCTGTCGCGCATCAAAATCAGTTACACCGCCAACGGCATTGCCTCGGTGAGCCTGGGCTCGACCATGTCCGATGGCCTCTTGGTCGATGGGCTCCGGTCTTACACCATTGGCTTTAATCCGCAAAACCCGAGTTCTAACGATTTGGTTCGCGACCCCTACGGTAGCTCGGACTCTTTGGCAGCAGCCAGTGGGGGAACAATTGGCGGCTTGAACGCCTTCATGAGCGGCGCACTTGAGCCCGCACAAAAAAGTTTGGACATGCTGGCCAATTTGTTCGTCAATGAAACCAATGCGATTCAGCGCAACGGAATTGACGGTTACGGACAGATGGGAACCGATTTGTTCGTGGTTGACCCTGAAGCCGAATCTGCTGCATCGGCAGTGAAGGTCATCCTCACCGATGGCATGCGCATCGCAACAGGTGCGCTCTTCAGGGTCATTGAGCAATCGACCAACACCGCTGGCGCCAAAGCCGTGGTGGAGTTCGCCAATCCAGAAAAACCATTGGCTGTCAGCAACGCCAATTTGGTCAACAACCCTAACCCTGCAGCGGGGGTGGCCGTCAACGTGCCCGCCGACTCGATGTATGCCAAGGTGACCGACGTGGCTGCAGGCTTGAACTCACCGGTGTTCTTTTTGGACAGTGCCCAGCCCGGGCAGCAGTTGCAGGTCATGACGCGCGATGGCCGTCATTTGGCGGGTAAGACGCTCACCCTGGATGAACGCTTTCAGATGATCAAACCTGAAAACGGCTTCAACACCCCCATGACCTACAGCGATGCCTATTTGAACAAGGCGGGCGAAGAGGGTTACATGGACGTGGGCTTTTTCTATGGTGCCCAGGCCAAGGTCATGTATGCGCAAAACTTTGACAGCTTGGGAAATGTGGCCGAGCCCACGCCATTGCCTGCGACATTGGAAAGCGGCCGTTTGCCCACTGGCCAGACCGGAACAGTCATTCAGGCTGGCACCGTCACGCTGAATGGACAGGCTTTGGGGGATTTGACCGCTTCCGGCCCCTATTTGTTGGCCACCGACATTGCCGACTGGATCAACAGCTTGGGATCTGGGGATTTGCAAAGCGTGGGATTCCCTTCGCAAGACACCCCCATTCATGCCAACACCCCTTTTAATTTAGAGCTGACCCTAGATGGTCAAACTCAGACCATTTTTGTGCCTCAGGCCAGCAGTGGATACATCTACCCCGAAGACGTGATGCGGGCCATCAATTCGGCCAGTTTGGGCATCAACGCAAAACTGGTCAACAAAGGTTCGCAAGCCAATCCGGATTACCGTTTGCTGATTTTCGGCAGAGCGACTCAAAACTTCTCTTTGAATGCGGTCAGTGCCTCCACAGAGGCTGAGGTGACGGTGACCCAAGGTGGGGCAAGCACCACGGAGTCGGCAGACATCCTTTTTGGGGATCTGTATGCGGGCGATTCGGTGACCGTGGCTGGACTGACGCTGTTGGCCAGTTCCAACCTGACTGCGGCTCAAGTGGCAGCGGCATTCGCCAATCTGACGCCAGTTGCAGATGGCGGCACTCAGCCTGCCGATGTGCCTGGGCAATATCGATTCAGCGGCACCTTGACCGGCTATTCGACCGCTGCAGCTGCCAGTGGTGCGCAACTCGATCAACTGGTTTGGACCTCCACCACAGCCAACAGCGATGTGACCGATCTGACCGCCGACCTGACCCGAGCGGTGGTCCGCTTTGACGATGCCAAGAGTTTGCCCACGGCGCTTGATTTCAGCGCCGATGAAAATTTTGTCAGCGACATCCGGGCAACGGCCTTTAACAACATCTCTGTCCCCAAAGACAACATCGATCTGAGTGCGGCTCTGTCCATCAATGGGGTGAGCATTCAAGGTCAACCCTTCAGGGACATCAAGTCCTTGCTGACCGCGATCAACAGCGTGTCCTCGCAAAGTCAGGTCAAAGCAGGCCTGGACAGCATTGGCAACGTCATCTTGCAAAACGCTTCTGGCCATGAAGGTGAAAACATCACCATTGGCCCTGCAGGGGCTGCGGCTGCCAACGCCTTGGCCATCAAGCCCATGGAATACGGCGGCATGGTTCGAATCGTCAGACAGTTGGGCAGTAACTTGGAACAGTCCAATGTCGAGCTCTCGTTTGGCGATTTGGGCACGCCATTTGATTTGGCCAAAGCAGGTTTCAGAACTGGCGTGTACATCAACGGCGATGTGCCCGATGAAGTCATGGTGTTTGTCACTGGCCCCGGTCAAGCCAAAGTGGCCGCAGGCTATAAGGGCGAGCCCACTGATGTTCAGACCAAATTGCGCGAGCAATCCTTGGAGATTCGATTCCTCAGCGACAACCGCTATGCCATCACCGAGTTGGGAACAGGAACCGAGCTTGCTGTTCGAACCTGGGACACCAAACAGCTTGAGCCAACCATCACTTATCAGGGCTTGACGCTGACTTTGAACCATGCACCCAATGTGGGCGATGTCTTTGTGATCGATGGCAACCACGATGGTATTGGCAACAACCAGAACATGTTGGCCATGGCTGATTTGGCCAAAAAACAAATTTCACCTGGCAAGACCATTGGCGACCTCTACACCGATCAGGTCAACAAGGTCGGCAACATTCAGCAGCAAGCCACCATCACCCAGCAAGCGCTGGCTGTGGTGCACGATCAAGCCGTTCAGGCACGCGACAAGGTGTCGGGCGTGAGCCTGGACAACGAGGCCACTGACCTCATCCGTTTTCAGCAGGCTTATCAAGCCGCTGCCAAGGCCTTGCAAACGGCCACCCAATTGTTTGACACCATTGTTCAGCTGCGCTGATGCAAGAGGAGTGACCCATGGGCATCTCGCTATCCACCAATCTGTTTTTTGACAAAGCCACCAATCAGCTGCAAACCGTGCAGTCCAATTTGGCGACGACCCAGGAACAGCTTTCAACAGGCCTCAAAGTCAATCGCCCCAGCGATGCGCCCGACAAGGCGTCCTTGTTGACCAACTTGATTTCGCAAATCGAGCGACAGAGCAGTTATCAGAACACCCTCAAAACCATAGACACCCGCTTGGAGGCTCAGCACACCGCACTGACCAACGTGAGTGATGAGTTGACGCGCCTCAAGGAGCTGGCTGTTCAGGCGGCCAATGACACCTTGAGTGCGGCAGACCGGGAGTCGGTCGCCATTGAGATGAAGGGCATCCGAGACCAGATCTTGAGCCTGGCTAATTCGCAAGACGCCAACAGCAACTACATCTTTTCAGGAAGTCGCGTGCAAACCGCACCCTTTGGCAAAGATGCCACTGGGCGGGTGGTTTATCTGGGCGACCAAAGCCGGATGGTGGTTGGTGTGGGCGACAGCCGTCGCATGTCCATGAACATGCCTGGGAGTGATGCCTTCAAGTCGGTGGTCAGGACCAACAGCAAAGGGGAGCCTGAGGGCATTGATTTCTTCCAGTCTGTAGACGATGTGGTCAACGCGGTGGATGCCAACAATTACAGTTTCATTCAACGGGGCATCGATGAAATCGATGGCATGCAGCAAAACATCAGCGATGCCACTGCACAGGTTGGCTCCAACATGAACGTGGTGGATTCACAAAATGCGGTGCTCGATGAAGTGAAGCTTCGCTTGCAATCGACTTTGTCTGATATTCAGGATTTGGATTACACGGCGG
>JBEAMY010000287.1:0-2657 GCA_041165725.1 Pseudomonadota bacterium | reverse complement strand
CGGCGTTCGTAAGCGGTTCAATTGTTCTCATTCAACCAGTCCCAAGCCATGAGCCATGTAACCGACATCGATGACGCACCCAAAGTGATGGGGGACGACGGCCAATTTCACGCTGTCGACGAAGAGGTGGATTTTTCTGATACCCCTTTTGAAGCCTGGTTTGCCATGGTGTTTTTCGTGGCGCTGGGCCTGACCGTTTTCTACCAATTCTTCACCCGCTATGCGCTCAACGACTCAGCGGCCTGGACCGAAGAAATCGCCCGCTATTTGTTGATCGGAACGGTATTCACCGGCGCGACCATAGGCGTCGCCAAAAACAACCACATTCAGGTGGACTTTCTTTATCGCCACATCCCCCATGCCTTGTGTCGACTCTTGGCCATGTTGGTGGATGTGATCCGCATTCTTTTTCTGGGCGCAGCCACCGTGCTGACCTGGCAGATGATGAGCAAGCTGGGTAACTATCAGATGACCGTGGTCAATTTGCCCATGAACATCGTCTACGGTGTGGTGTTGGTCGGCTTCGCGACCATGTTTTTGCGCTCCCTGTGGGTGGCCTGGATTCACTTGAAACGAGGCTATACCGTGCTTGAGCGCACCGAATCCCTGATGTCCGATCGCTGAAACCCTAAAGAGACAGCCATGTTGAAAATCATTTTTCTTTTCTTGATGTCGGGAGGCGTCCCCGTGGCCATCGCCATGGCCGGATCAGCGCTCATCTTTTTGCTGATTCAAGACAGCACGCCCCCCTTTGTGGTGATTCACCGCATGGTCTCCGGCATCGATTCGTTCCCCTTGCTGGCTGTGCCTTTTTTCATCTTGGCCGGCAACCTCATGAACAACGCGGGGATCACCAACCGCATTTACAACTTCGCGCTGGCCTTGGTGGGTTGGATGCGCGGCGGTTTGGGTCATGTGAACGTGGTGGGCTCAGTGGTGTTTGCAGGCATGAGCGGTGCGGCCATTGCCGATGCCGCTGGCTTGGGCACGATTGAAATCAAAGCCATGAAGGACCACGGCTACAGCACCGAATTCGCCGTGGGCGTGACGGCCGCTTCGGCCACGCTGGGCCCCATCATTCCGCCCAGCCTGCCCTTTGTGATCTACGCCATGATGTCCAACGTGTCTGTGGGCGCTTTGTTCATGGCGGGCATCTTGCCGGGTGGATTCATGGCCTTGCTGATGATGCTGACCGTGGCCTACTACGCCCACAAAAACAAGTGGGGGGCCGATGTCCCCTTCGTTTGGAAGACCGTGTTTGGCGCATTGCTTGAAATGGCCATTGTGCTGGCATGGCCCACGGCAATTTACCTGTTGGTGACCGACCTCGATTTCCAACCCCAACTCACCGTGGCCGTGGGCTTGGTGGTGTTGTTCCTTGCCGATCGGATCTTCCGCTTCCAAGCCGTCTTGCCCATCATGACTCCGGTGTTGCTGATTGGCGGCATGACCACTGGTGTGTTCACCCCCACTGAAGGGGCCATTGCCGCGTGCATGTGGTCCATGGTGTTGGGTTTGATTTGGTACCGCACGCTGACCTTCAAGCGCCTCGTCAAAGTGTGTCTGGACACCGTTGAAGCCACTGCCACCATCATGTTCATCGTTGCCGCCGCCAGTATTTTTGGCTGGATGCTCACCGCCACCGGCGTGACCACCGCGATCAGCACTTGGGTGTTGGACTTCACGCGAGAGCCTTGGGTGTTTTTGCTGCTGGCCAACGCCCTGATGCTGTTTGTGGGTTGCTTCCTGGAGCCCACAGCAGCCATCACCATTTTGGTCCCCATCTTGGTGCCCATTTGCCAGCAACTGGGCATTGACCTGGTTCACTTCGGCCTGATCATGGTGCTGAACCTGATGATCGGATTGCTGCATCCGCCCATGGGCATGGTGCTGTTTGTGCTGGCCCGCATCTCCAAGCTGAGCGTGGAGCGAACCACGGTGGCCATCTTGCCTTGGCTGGTTCCCTTGCTGGGCAGCTTGGTGGTCATCACCTATGTGCCCAGCCTTTTCATGTGGCTTCCCAAAATGTTCTACTGATTTTTGACAAGACATCATGCAAGCATTCATTCGCCTTCACGCCGCCGACGATGTGGTGATCGCACGCTCCCAGTTGATGACTGGCACCTCGGTGGACGGGGTCGCCGTTCGCGGCCTCATCCCGCCAGGCCACAAGGTGGCCCTTCACGCCATCGAAGCCGGTCAACCGGTTCGCCGTTACAACCAAATCATCGGCTTTGCCAGCAAACGCATTGAGGCGGGCGAGCACGTGCACACGCACAACCTCGACATGGGCCCCGACAAAGGCGGCTTCGCGCGCGATCATGCGTTTTGTGCAGATCGAAAGCCTGCACCTGAGCGCCGACACGCCACCTTCCAGGGCATTGTTCGCGCCGATGGCCGAGTGGCCACGCGCAACTACATCGGTGTGCTCTCCAGTGTGAACTGCTCAGCAACGGCTGCTCGCGCCATCGCCGATCACTTCTCGCGCCAGACCAACCCCAAAGCCTTGGCGGCTTATCCGAATGTGGACGGCGTGGTTGCCATCACCCACGGCACAGGTTGCGGCATGGACACCGAAGGCGAAGGCATGAAGGTGCTTGAACGCACGCTGGCTGGCTATGCCACGCACGCCAACTTTGCAGCGATCGTGGTGGTGG
>JBEAMY010000286.1:0-14199 GCA_041165725.1 Pseudomonadota bacterium | reverse complement strand
GCCGGCGGAAATGTTCCATGGTCCTGGCCTGGGTCGCGTTGGCTTGTGGGTTGAATGCCGTTCCGGCCTTGGCATCCACGATCAAGGTGCGAATGCCTCGTCGTCCGAGTTCAAGCGCCATCATCAGTCCACAAGGGCCACCACCACAAATCAGCACATCGGTTTGTACGGTTTCAGTCATGGGGATTCCAGAGATCTCAATTCGTCTTGGGTATTGATGTTCGCAAAACAGGCATCGTCATCAAAAGGCAGGACGACGTGCTTTTGGCTGCGTATCCAGGTTTCGATTTTCCGTTCGCCCCGCTCAAGGTAGGCCTTCAAGCTGTCGCGCAACTCAGTGCGAACAAGCAAAAAAACAGTTTGCCATTGCACCTGACCCGCTTCACGAACCGTGCTGGGCAATGCCAGATCAGCGCCCGATGTGAGGGCGGCTTCAAAAAGCCGCGACACCAAATCAGCGGGCATCAAAGGCGTGTCGCAAGGCACGCTCATCAGCCAAGGTGTTTGGCAATGCGACATGGCCGCCAGCACGCCAGACAGTGGCCCTGCAAACCGATCATCGCCATCGGCCAACACACTATGCCCCCATTGCGCGTAATCACTGTGATGGCGATTGGCGTTGATCAACACCGTGCTCACCTGTGGCGAAATCCCTTGCAGGGCGTGTTGCACCAAAGGTTTGCCTCTGAACACTTGCAAGCCTTTGTCGACGCCGCCCATGCGCTGGCCACGGCCACCGGCCAGCACCACGCCAGTGACCATTTCGTTTGGGGACAGCTTTGCATTCATGACTGGGTTGCATGCTAGGGCAAAAGCTTGGCCTTGCCCCTCTTGTCGAGTCACCCGTGAAAAATTTTGTACAGTCCCAGCATGGTCAAGCCTTTCATGTCCCAAGCTCAGGTGCCTTTGGTCGTTCAGACCCAAGGGGTGGACGAGAAGGGGCGAACCCAGTCGTTGCTCATTCCCGATGAGCGGCCCTTGACCCTCTACCTCAACCGCCGCGAGTTGGTCACCCTCATGACCCTGGGCTCATCGCCAGAGTGCTTGGTCTTGGGCTGGCTTCGCAACCAGAACCTGGCCCAATCCCTGGACGACATTCAAAGCATCCAGGTTGATTGGGACGTGGCCTCGGCAGCTGTGCTGGCCCACGAAGTGGTGCTTCAACGTTGGGATCTCGCCAGCCAACAGAGATTGGTCACCACAGGTTGTGGTCAAGGTGCACACCACGGCGCCATGACGCCGACCACCCAAGTGCTGGGTCATCAGCGTTTGGCCACGAAAACCTTGGTGGCCATCGTTGCCCATGTCCGCAGCTTGCAAACCGTCTACAAAGAAGCGGGATCGGTTCACGGATGCGGCCTCTTCAGAGGCACCGACTTGTTGATCTGGATCGAGGACGTCGGACGCCATAACGCGGTGGATGCCATCGCAGGTTGGATGTGGATGAACGACATCGCTGGCCATGACCTCACTTTCTACACTACGGGGCGACTCACTTCAGAGATGGTCGTCAAGTCGGCCCACATGGGCATTCCCATTTTGTTGTCTCGTTCAGGGGCCACCCGAATGGGGCTGGAGATGGCGCGTGAAGTGGGAATGACGCTGGTGAGCCGTTGCGTGGGCGAACACTTCCTGGTCCTCAACGGTGAGCAACGCTTGATGTTTGGAAACCCTCTTGAAACGGAAATCCCATGACCCAACGCCTTCCCGCTCTTTTCATTCCCCACGGTGGTGGCCCTTCTTTTTTCATGACGGGTGAGCGCAAGGCCATGTTCGAGAGCACAGAATTTTTTCTGCGCGACTTGCATCAAATGCTGCCCCAGCAACCCCGTGCGATTGTGTTGGTGACGGCGCATTGGGAAACCGATGTGCCCAGCTTCACTGGAGCCGCGCGCCCCGAATTGATTTACGACTACTACGGTTTCCCTGAGCACACTTATTCGCTGACCTATCCCGCACCCGGCGCGCCCGAGTTGGCCGAGCAAGCGCGTCAATGTGTGGCCAATGCTGGCCTGCCTGCTCGCGTCGACCCCAGTCATGGCTGGGACCATGGCGTCTTCATTCCGCTCAAGGTCATGTACCCCGAAGCTCAGATTCCAGTGGTCGCCATGTCATTGCACCACTCGCTGGATCCTGCGCTGCACTTGCAACTCGGTCAGGCCTTGCAACCTTTGCGCGATCAAGGGGTGCTCATCGTGGGCTCGGGCATGAGCTATCACAACCTGCGTCAATTCTTTCAAGCCACCGAGGCCTCGCACCAATTTCACGCCTGGCTGGGCACTGCCTTGAACCAAGACTGGGCGCAACGCGCCCAAGCCCTATCGCATTGGTCAACGGCACCGGGTGGGCGTGCATCCCATCCGCGCGAAGAGCACCTCTTGCCTTTGATGGTGGCCAGCGGTGCAGGCAGCGATGTGCCCGGACGACTCATGTGGCAGGGCGATGTGGCAGGCACTGCCCTGGGTGCTTGGGCGTTTGACTAAAGCCTCAAGCCGCTTTGCGTTTCAAACGCCTTCGTGACGGATGGCCACCGTCTTGAGGCGGGTGAAGCCCACCAGCGCTTCAAATCCTTTTTCACGGCCATGGCCGCTGGCCCCAACGCCGCCAAAGGGCAATTCGATGCCACCGCCCGCACCATAGTTGTTGATGAAGACTTGACCGCACTGCAATGCCTTTGCCATGCGAAGTTGTCGTGCGCCATCGCGCGTCCACACGCCAGCCACCAAGCCAAACGGCGTCGCATGGGCCAGCCGCAATGCATCCTCTTCGGTGTCAAAAGGCATGGCGCACAGCACGGGGCCAAAAACTTCCTCTTGGGCAATGCGGTGATCGACCGGCACATCGCGCAACAAGACCGGGGGGTGATAAAAGCCATTGGCAGAAGCTTGGGGCACGACCTTGCCTTGTGCCGCAGTGACGATGCCATCACCACGGGCCTCGTCCAGCATGGTTTGAACCCGCGCCAGTTGAGAAGCGCGGATCAGCGGGCCCAAATCCAAATCCATCTCGGGGGGGCCAGCCCTTAGTCCTTCAAACGCTTGACCCAGTCGCTCTAACAATGGCTCATACAGATTTCGCTGAACCAGCAAGCGCGATCCTGCCGAGCAGGTTTGTCCAGCGTTTTGAACAATCGCATTGACAAGAAAGCCCAGTGCCAAGTCCACAGGTGCATCGTCAAACACAATTTGGGGACTCTTGCCACCCAGCTCCAAAGTTACAGGGCAGTGGTGAGCGGCGGCAATCTGTTGAACCAGAGTGCCCACACGTGGACTGCCCGTGAAACTGATGTGATCAATCCCTGGGTGCTCGCACAAGGCCTGACCCGCTTCATGCCCTAGGCCAGTCACCATTTGAATGCTGCCAGCAGGAAAGCCCACCTCGGCCATCAACTCGGTGAGCCTGAGCAGCGACAAGCAAGCGTCCTCAGCGGGCTTGACCACGCACACATTGCCAGCGGCCAAGGCACCACCCACGCTGCGCCCAAAAATCTGCATGGGGTAATTCCATGGAATCACATGCCCGGTCACGCCATGGGGTTCGCGCCAGGTGAGGGCGGTGTAGCCGTTGCGAAAGGGCAGGGTCTCGCCATGCAATTTGTCGCAAGCACCGGCATAAAACTCAAAGTAGCGCGCTAAGGCCACCACATCGGCCTTGGCTTGACTCACGGGTTTGCCGCAATCGCGTTGCTCCAGTGCTGCAAGCTCTGCGGCGTTGTCGTTCACGCTGCGCGACAAAGCCATGAGCAAGCGGCCTCGGTCGGTGGCATCCAATTGGGACCAAGGACCTTCAAAACAGGCGCGTGCGCCATGCACGGCCAAGTCCACATCGCGAGCATCACTGCGCGCCAACTCGCCATAGGTCTCGCCTGTGGCGGGATCGATGACGGGCAAAGTCTGTCCGCCAATTGCGGGCAAACCCTGATGATTGATTCTGTTGAGATGTTGCATGAGTTGCACCTGTGGTTGGTCGCTTCAGATAAGCTCCTCACGTGACTATCGCATCTCTTCCCCAATTGCTGGCGCGCATTCATGACAAGCGCGATGAGGTCGTCGCGCTCACTCAAGCGCTGATCCAAATCCCCACCATCAACCCACCGGGTGATGCCTATGAGGCGTGTTGCCGATTGTTGGGCGAACGCCTCAAAGGCAAAGGCTTTACCGTGGAATACATCCGGGCCAAAGGCGCGCCCGGCGACAGCGATTCGCACCCGCGCATCAATGTGGTGGCGCGGCGTGAAGGCCAGCCGTCCGGCGCCTCTGCGCCCTGCGTGCATTTCAATGGCCACATCGATGTCGTCGAGGTGGGTTCGGGCTGGACAGTCGATCCCTTTGCAGGGCTGGTGCGCGACGGCAAGGTGTATGGGCGCGGCAGCTGTGACATGAAGGGGGGCATCGCGGCCAGCGTGGTGGCTTGCGAAGCCTTGATCGAATCAGGATTGCCTTTACCCGGTGCCATCGAAATCAGCGGCACGGTCGACGAGGAAAGCGGCGGCTTCAGCGGCGTAGGGCATTTGTGCCGTTTGGGGTACTTCAGCAAGCCAAGGGTGGACCATGTGATCATCCCTGAGCCCTTGGGCGTTGACCGCGTTTGTTTGGGCCATCGAGGTGTGTGGTGGGCTGAAGTCGAAACCCATGGTCGCATCGCCCATGGCTCCATGCCTTTTCTTGGGGACAGCGCGGTCTCGCACATGGTGGCTTTTTTGCACCTGCTCGACACCAAACTCAAACCCAGGTTGCTTGAGCGCCGCACGGCCATTCCGGTTGAGCCGCCCGGCGCGCGTCAAAGCACACTCAACATCAATGGCATTCATGGTGGCCATCCTGAGCAACGTTATCTTCAAAACGCGCTGGGTGAGCCGATTGGCGATTTGCCCACGCCTGTGGTGGCCCACAGTTGTCGAACCGTGTTGGACAGGCGCTTCATCGCCGAAGAATCCTTGGAATCGGTCAAGCAAGAAATCGTTGACATGCTCGATGAATTGGTCCGCACCCGACCAGGCTTTGCCTATACCGTCAGAGACATCATGAGCTTTGTGCCATCGGCCACGCCGCAAGATGCCCCCGTGGTGTTGGCCACGGCCCGCGCCATTGCGCGTGTGCTCGGACGCGAAGCCCGATTCATTGCCAGCCCTGGCACCTACGATCAAAAACACATTCAGCGCACTGGTCAATTGCGCGATTGCATTGCCTACGGCCCTGGCATTCTTGATCTGGCCCACCAACCTGACGAGTACGTGGGCATTGACGAATTGGTGCAGTCGGCTCAGGTGATGGCTTTGGCGGTCCTGGACCTTCAAGGTGTTTTGCCCCAACTTTCACGCTAAAAAGGCCTAGGCCATGAACTTTCTTGACGCGCACGATTCCGATCCCAAGCTGATGGGCTGGATGCAGGGTTCGCCACCGCCCGCTGATCGACTGGTTCGATGGGCCGACATGGGCATGTACACCTTCCCCAAATTGCGTTGGGCCATGTCCAACTACATCCAGCTGCGCCCCACCAAACGCATAGACCGGGGCACCGCATCGGTGATGGAGCTGCCTTTGTCTCCGCGCCATGAGCTCGATGAAGTCATGAGCACCCCCATGGGCAGCACTCAAGCCCACAGTTGGGCGCAATCGCTGTTGGCCAACTACACCGACGCCATCGTGGTGTTGCACCGTGGGCGCAGGGTTTACGAACGCTACATGGGGGCCATGGACGAACGCCGCAGCCACATGTGCATGTCGGTGACCAAATCCTTTGTGGGCACACTCGCGGCCATGCTGGCCGATGAAGGGGCTTTCGACATTCATCGGCCAGTGACTGACTTCGTTCCGGAACTCGCTCAAAGCGCCTATGGCACAGCGACAGTGGATCAGGTCATGGACATGCGCATCGGCGTTCTTTACAGCGAAAACTACGCCGATCCGAATGCCGACATTTGGAACCACGCCCGCGCGGGTGGTGTGTTTCCACCTCGCCCGGGCGACGCACCTCCCATCGGATTCAGGGCCTACCTGTGCGGCCTTCAAGCCGAAGGCGAACACGGCCAGGGCTTCACCTACAAAACCGTCAACACCGATGTGTTGGGATGGGTTTTGCATCGCGTCACCGGCCACGATGTGGCGCGCCTCATTCAGGACTGCTTCTGGCAGGTGCTGGGCATGGAACACGACGCCCACTTCGGCGTTGATGACATGGGCACCGACTTTGCGGGCGGCGGCCTGAACTGCACGGTGCGCGATCTGGCGCGCTTTGGCGAGATGCTCAGGTGCGGTGGTGAATGGCAAGGTCAACGCATTCTGAGCGAAAGCACCGTGGCCAGCATCGCCAAGGGGGGCAGCCAAGCCGCATTCTCAACTGCCGGTTATCAGACCTTGCCGGGCTGGAGTTATCGCCGGATGTGGTGGGTCTCGCACAACGACCACGGGGCTTACATGGCGCGCGGCATTCATGGTCAAAGCCTGTACATCGATCCCAAAGCCGAAATGGTCATCGCTCGGTTTGGTTCACACCCCATGGCCAGCAATGTGCACAACGATGCCGTGACTTTGCCCGCGTTTGCTGCCATGGCCCAGGCCTTGATGGCCTGAACCGTTTTCATGTCAGTCGCTCGGGCACAAGCCAGGCCCTAGGGCTCAAGCCCAGTTCAGACTGGGTCTGGCCACGGGCACCACAGATTCGAAGGCCTTGGCCACCCGCAAGACCATGGCATCGTCAAACATGCGCCCCACAAACTGAATCCCGATGGGCAAGCCTGAACGGGTGAGCCCACAAGGCACGGTGATCGCGGGTTGCTGCGTGAGGTTAAAGGGGTAGCTGTAAGGCGTCCAACCCAACATGACCTCGGGCGACATGGGCGTGTGACCAGCGGGTTTGGCATCGAAAGCGGGCACGGCCACCGAAGGCGTCACCAGCACGTCCCATTGCGTCATGAACTGGCGCATCTGCGAACCCAGCAAACCGCGCTCCATGTTCAGCGCATGCACATGGCCGATGTCCAAGGCTTCGCCCAGTTTCGCTTCGGCGGCAAAGTCGGGGTCGGACTTTTCGCGCTGCGCCTCGCTCAGTCCACGCCATAGCGTGGCGGCCCCTGCAAACCACAAACCCGTGCTGATGTGCAAGGGGTCGCTGAAGCCAGGATCAACCGCTTCGACCTGTGCGCCCAAGCTGCGCAAGACCTCAACCCCGCGCTCCACCGATTCAGCAATTTCTGGGTCCAGGTTCTTCACATGCCCCAAGCGAGGTGAATACGCCATCCTCAAGCCTCGCACCCCATCGTTCAAGCCCACGGTGTAGTCGCGGCCCTCAAAGGGCAAAGAGGTCCAGTCTCTGGCATCGGGCTGAGCCATCACATTGAGCATGAGTGCGGCATCGGCCACCGATAAAGTGTGCGGCCCCAGGTGCGCGACAGAACCAAAGGGCGAGAGCGGGTAGGCAGGCACTCGTCCAAAGCTGGGCTTCAAGCCCACATTGCCGCAAAACGCTGCCGGGATGCGCACGCTGCCTGCGCCATCGGTGCCCACCGCCAAAGGCCCAAGACCTGCAGCCACCGCCGCTGCTGCACCGCCCGATGAGCCACCTGGTGTTTTGTTCAAGTCCCATGGGTTGCGAGTGATGCCACTGCGGGGGGAATTGGTTTCGCCTTTGCAACCAAACTCAGGGGTGGTGGTTTTACCCAGCAAAACAGCACCCGATTCGCGAAGCCTTGCCGTCACTGGCGCATCGATGTCCCAAGTCTGTTTGGCGTCGATGGAATGGCTGCCACGCAGTGTGGGCCATGAACGGGTGAGGATCAAATCCTTGATCGTGGCGGGCACACCCTCTAGCGCCCCCACAGCTGTGCCGCGTTGGCGGTGCGCGTGCCATCGCGCTTCGCTGGCTTGGGCGCTGGCCATGGCCTGTTCAGCGTCCACCAGGGTGAAGGCATTGAGTTGGGGGTTGAGCCGTTCGATGCGAGCGAGCACTTGGCGAGTCACCTCAACGGGTGACAAACGCCCAGACCGATAGCCCGAAAGCAATTCGGTGGCGGTCCATTCGCAAGGGTCGTTGGAAGCGGTGGAGGATGAACTCATGAGCAGGTCTCCAAAAGTGCGATGGGCTTATGGGGCAATTCAGCGATGAAGGGCAATGGAATGACTCCGCCTGCCGTGAATTGAGCGCCTCATGTGAGGCCTCAAGGTCGGGTTCGCGTTCGAGGCGACAAGTGTTTCCAAGGCAGGTCACCAGGATCAGCAGCCATGGGTGCAATCGACTTGCACACCAGGACATGGCTGGACATGGGCGTGAAGTCAGCCCTGAAGTGGTTGGAGCTTTTCACCCCGATGATTTGCATGGCGGTGGCGTCGATGCCCACCATGGCCAGCAACACCCGATCGAGCAACTGAGCTTTGCCGCTCACCACGGCAATGAGCACGCCATCGATTTCCAGGCAGGCGCTGGGCCCGAGGTTGACGGGTGCGCCCGTCATCATGGGGCCAGTCAACACGGTTTTGCCATCGCTCAAAGCGCGCACGGTGAATCGGCCCACCAAAGGCTCCGGACTCATGCCGGCATAAGTGGGCACCGAGCGGCCAATGCCCCGCTCGATGACGCCACCCACGCCTGCAGCATGGGCTGCAGCGGCTGTTTCGGGGTCGAACAACAGTCCAAAGGCTACCCGGTGTGGAAAGCGTTGCCCTAAACCTTGAGCCACCATCTCGCGCAACAAACCTGTGGTGTTGCTGTCGCCGCCTGCGCCGGGGTTGTCTTCGGAGTCGGCGATCACCACTGGGGCTTGATCGGGTGAGGTCACCAACTCAACGGCTTGTTCGACAGCTGTTTTGGCCGTGGGGATGTCGCATCGCCAAATCTCAGCCTGACCCGCTTGGGCCATCAAGTCATTGGCGGCTGAAAGGGCGCTGGCCTCGGTGTCTGCATAGGCCCAAAGCACGGGCCCACACTCTTCAAAATCAGCTGCAGGAAAGCCCATGCAAAAACTCAGCATGGCGTCGTGCTGTTGGTCCAGGCCTGTGATTTGAGAATAGATGCTGCGCGCCGGCTCGGTCCAAGTGCTTTGGGCATTGAGCGAAATCAAAAACGGGAAACGATGCACCGCCACAGCCTGTCTATGCCCCAAGCGAATTCGACGCTTGAGCAGTTCGGCGGCCAAAGCACCGGTGTCGGCCATGTCGATGTGCGGATACGTGCGATAGCTCACCAATGCATCGGCGTGTTCAAACATGCGGGCGGTGACGTTGGCATGCAAGTCCAGGCTTGCGACGATGGGGCGATCAGGCCCCACCAAGGCACGCACACGGGCGAGCAATTCGCCCTCTGCATCGTTGGCATGTTGCGCCACGGCGGCCCCATGCAAATCCAGATAGATTGCGTCCAGACCTTGAGCCAATGCAGCGCGAATGTCATCAAGCAAGTCGGCGCTGATGCGCTCAAAAGCGTCTTCGGTCACGTACGACGAAGGCGATGCGCCGGCCCAAATCGAAGGCGTGATCTGCCAGCCTGCCGCTTCGGCCACGCGCACAAATCCTGCAATGGGGATGTTGATGGGCCGCAACTTGGTGAGCATGGCTGCACCGCGTTGATAGGGGGGGAAACCATCGCCACGGTTGAAGGCGGCCCAATCGGCAAGGCTGGGTGCGAAGGTATTGGTTTCGTGCTGGAAACCGGCGACCAGCACGCGCAAAGAAGAAGTATTCATAGGGTTTGAGCGCTCAGCATGCTCAGTGCTCGGCATGAACACGATCAAGACCGCCTGGCGCGCAGGCCAGCAGGTGTTGGGTGTAAGCATGCTGGGGCTGTGCATACAAAGATGAGGTGGGACCTTGTTCGACGATTTGACCGTGTTGCATGACGATGACGCGGTCACACAATTGAGCGGCCACACGCAAGTCATGGGTGATGAACAACAGGCCCAGACCCAGCTCGCGTTGGATGTCGCGCAAGAGTTCAAGGATTTGGGCCTGCACCGAGACATCGAGTGCCGAGACGGCTTCGTCAGCCACCAGCACCTCGGGCTTGCAAGCCAGCGCGCGAGCGATGGCGATGCGTTGACGCTGACCACCACTGAATTGGCTGGGGTAGCGCTTGAGCGATTCCACGGGCAAGCTCACCTGTTGGATGAGTTGCTCGGCCAAGGCTTGAGCTTGAGCTGCGGATGCACCGAAATTCATCGCGCCCTCAACGATGGACTGACCCACAGTGCGCCTTGGGTTGAGCGAGCGATTGGGGTCTTGGAACACCACCTGAACCCGATGGCGCAAAGGCCGCAATTGCGACTCGGGCTTTTGTCCCACTTCGTCCTGACCCCAGTGAATTTGACCTGCAGTGGGGTCTATGAGTCGAATCAGGCAACGCGCAAAAGTGGACTTGCCCGAACCCGATTCGCCCACGATGCCCACGGTTTCGCCGCCCATCAGACTGAGGTTGGCTTGTTGCAAGGCCACGGTGTCGTGTTGACGGCCCATCCAGTCTCGGCTGTGGTAGGTCTTGCCCACGGCGGTTGCACGAAGGCGGGGCTCGCCAGTCTGATCAGTGGGCACAGACCTAGGGGGCGGCGGCGTCATGCTGGGCACGGCGTTCAGCAGCATGCGGGTGTAGTCGGCCTTGGGGCGCAGCAACACTTCGTCTCTTGGACCGCTTTCGACGCAAATGCCTTGGTGCATCACCAGCACCTCGTCAGCGATGTCGGCCACCACGCCCATGTCGTGCGTGATGAACAGCACCGCACTGCCTTGCTCGCGTTGCAATTCGGCAATCAGCGAGAGGATTTCTTTTTGAGTGGTCACATCCAGCGCGGTGGTGGGTTCATCGCAAATCAGCAAAGCGGGTTTGAGGATCACCGCCATGGCAATCACCACCCGCTGACGTTGACCGCCACTGAGCTGATGAGGGTGGCTGCGCATGATGCGTTCTGGGTCTTTGATGTGAACACGTTCAAGAACGCGGCGAATTTCTTGCGTGCGTTGATCGCGCGGCCAGTCGGTGTGCTCTCGCAAGAGTTCGTCGATTTGATCGCCACAGGTCATCACGGGGTTGAGCGCCGTCATGGGCTCTTGGAAGACCATGCCCATGGCTTTGCCACGCAAATCGCGCAACCGCTTTGGACTGGCATCGAGCAAGGACTCGCCATTGAGCAAGACCTGCCCTTGCGAGGCGTGCAACTCTTTGGGCAACAAACCCATGACCGTTGTCGCCATCACCGACTTGCCCGATCCGGACTCGCCCACGATGCACAAGGTCTGACCCGGTTCTATGCTCAGCGACAGGCCGCTCACTGCGTGGGCGCGATCGGCACCTTGCGGCAAGGCCACACTGAGTTGTTGGATGTGCAAGGTGGCCATCTCTCAGATCACCTCTTGGCAAATTTGGGGTCCAGCACATCGCGCAAGCCGTCCCCAAGGAGGTTGAAGGCCAGCACCGTGGGCACCAGAAAGAGGGCAGGGAAGAGCACATTGCCTGGGTATTGGCTGAACTGTGTGCGACCCTCGGCCATGATGTTGCCCCAGGTCGGAATGTCTGCGGGCAATCCCAATCCCAGAAAACTCAGGATGGCTTCGGTCAGCACGGCCGAGGCCGCGACAAATGTCCCTTGCACCAGCAAAGGCGCCATGGCGTTGGGCAAGATGTGGCGCATCAAGATGACTGAGGTTGGCGTGGCCAGTGCACGCGCCGCTTCGACAAAAGGTTCTTCGCGCAAAGTCAGCACCAATGAGCGCACCAAGCGAGACACGCGGGGAATCTCAGGGATGGCGATGGCGATCACCACGGTGGTGATGCTCGCGCCCAAGGCGGCCACCAAGGCGATCGCCAACAAGATAGCGGGAATGGCCATGAGGCCATCCATGAATCGCATGAGCAAGAGATCGGCGCCGCGGAAGTAGCCCGCCAGCATGCCCACCAACACGCCAATCAACAAAGCCACTGCAGCGGTGCTGGCCGCCACCACCAACGACACCCTGGCGCCATAAATCACACGGCTATAGAGATCGCGTCCAAAGTTGTCTGATCCCAGCCAAAAGTGGTGGGCCACGCTGCTGCCGTCGGTGAGGGTGAAGTTGCCCGCAAATCCAGCTGCGCGATTGATGTTGTTGTAGTCCATTTGGGCGGGGTCCACCGTGCCCAACATGGGTGCAAGCAATGCCATGATCATGACCAAGCTCAGCACCACAGCACCGAATCGGAAGGCCCCGTTGGCCCAAAGTTTGTCAAAGGTGGTCATCAGTAGCGAATGCGGGGATCAAGCACCAAATAGCTCAGGTCAACCAACAAGTTGATGACCACATAGCTGACGGCAAAAAACAAAACCAAACCTTGGATCACTGGGAAATCGCGGTTGAGCACCACATCCACAGTGAGTGAGCCCAGACCTGGGATGGCGAAAACGGTTTCGGTGACGACCACACCGCCGATGAGCAAGGCCACGCCAATGCCGATCACCGTGACGATGGGCACGGCCGCATTGCGCAAGGCATGTCGCAACAGCACGGCACGCTCTTGCAAGCCTTTGGCTCGAGCGGTGCGGATGTAGTCTTCGGTGAGCGCTTCAGACACGCTCGCGCGGGTGATGCGCGCGATCAGCGCCACATAAATGATGGACAAAGCCAGCCAAGGCAGGATCAACTGTCGCGCCCAAGCCCAAAGGCCTCCCTTGCCCGACAAAGGCTCGTAGCCTTGCACCGGCAACCACTGCAGCTGGATGGAAAAGAAATAGATCAGCACATAGCCGGTGACAAAAACCGGCACAGAAAAACCCGCCACCGAAACCGCCGAAAGCAAGCGATCAAGCCAACCCCCCATGCGGGACGCGGCAACCGTGCCCAAAGGCACCGCCAGCAAGATGGCCAAGGCGATGGTGCCCAAGGCCAAAGAAGCGGTGGGCTCCAAGCGTTGAAGAATGAGTTCGGAAACGGGTTTGTTCAGGAAATACGAATGACCCAGGTCGCCTTGCACCACTTTGCTGATCCAGATGCCGTATTGAACCGGCAAGGATTCATTCAAGCCCAGCTTGGCGCGAATCTGTTCGATCTCAGACCCTGTGGCCGAATTGCCTGCAATCACGGCGGCCGGGTCGCCCGGGGCCAAGCGCAGGATCAAAAAGACCACGCACGAGACCACGAACAACACCGGAATGACCGCCAGCAGGCGGCTGGCCACAAAGCGCAACATGGGGCATCACTTCTTGGTGATGTTCCACATCACCGGCACACCCGGGGTCGACAAGACACCATCGATGTTGCTGCGAATAGCAGCAGGCGACTGGTACTGACCCAAAGGTGCATGGGTGGAGGTTTCCATGGCCACGGCCTGGATTTCACTGGCCAGTTTTTTCTTGACGGCTGTGGTTTCAGCGCGGGCAAAGTCGGCCTTGAGTTTTTCGATGCGGGGCTCGTTTTGCCAGCCAAACCAGCCGTTGTCGCCCTTGGCATTCAACATGGCCATGGTGAGGGGGCTAGAGATGTCGCCCGCCGTCCAAGCGGTCAGGAACAAGTGCCAGCCACCTTGGCTTGGGGGATCTTTTTTGGCGCGACGAGCCACCAAGGAGGCCCAGTCCATTTGTTGGAAGTCGACCTTGAAGCCAGCGGCTTCGAGCTGCTGCTTGGCCACCAGCGGGATCTTGGCGATAGAGGCGAGATCGGTGGGGCGCATCAAGACGATGGGTTCACCTTTGTAACCACCTTCGGCCAGCAAGGCTTTGGCTTTGGCGATGTTGGGCACGCCGGTGAAGTCGCCCGTGTTTTCATCGGCATAGGTGGTGCCGCAGGGGTAGATGCTTCGGCAGATGCGGCCCAGTTCAGGCACACCCACTTGGGTGGCGATGTAAGCCTGTTGACCCATGGCCATCATGGCGGCCTGACGGATCTTGGGGTTGTCGAATGGGGCGTGCAAATGGTTAAAGCGCATGATGAACGCCAGACCGGCGGGCGAGAAGTCGATGACTTTGACGCCTGCGGTTTGCTTGAGGGTGTTGTATTGCTCAAAGGCGGGCTGCTCGATCATGTCGATTTCACCCGCTTTCAAGGCATTGAACTGGGTTTGCGGGTCACGGATGATCACCCATTCCACGCGGTCGAAGTTGACCTGACGGCCACCGGCCATGGCGCTCGAGGGCTCGTTGCGTGATTTGTATTTGGGGTTGCGCAGATAAACGGCTTTGACCCCGGGCTGGAATTCGTCGGCCTTGAAGATGAAGGGGCCAGAGCCCACGGTCTCTTTGATCTGCTC
>JBEAMY010000285.1:0-6388 GCA_041165725.1 Pseudomonadota bacterium | reverse complement strand
GCGACACAATGGGCGCACCGCAATCGGCACAGGCTGGGGGTCAGGGCTTTCAAAACCGGCATGGCGCCTTTGGTGGTGGGCTTGCTGATGTCCACCGCATGGCTGCTCAGCGGCGAGCACCATGCCGATGTGCTTTCGGTCATCCGGTCCGGCATCACTTTGGCGTGCGCCTATATTTTTTGGAAGACGCGCATCCACTTGCTGTGGATCATGGCAGCTGGCGCCGTGATGGGCGTATTGGGCTGGATTTAAAAAACCATCCGTCACTGATCCCGAATGGGCTTCAGTGGTCTTTTTTTGCCTTGGCTTGTCGCTGCCTGAAGGCCTCGTACAAACAAACCGCGCTGGCCACCGAGACATTGAGGCTTTCCACACCGCCTTGCATGGGAATGCGGATGAGTTGGTCGCAATGCTTGCGCGTGAGTTGACGCATGCCCTTGCCTTCTGCACCCAGCACCAAGGCCACAGGGCCGCTGAGGTCCACGTCATACAGACTTTGCTCGGCGTCATCGCTGGTGCCAATGACCCAAAGACCGGCTTCTTTCATCTCGGTGAGTGAGCGAGCGAGGTTGGTCACCATGAAATAAGGCACGGTGTCGGCCGCGCCACTGGCCACCTTGGCCACCGTGGCGTTGATGCCCACCGCATGGTCTTTGGGGGCAACCACAGCGTGTGCACCCGCCCCATCGGCGCTGCGCAAACAGGCCCCCAGGTTGTGGGGGTCGGTGATGCCGTCAAGCACCAAGACCAAGGGCGTGGTGTGCTCGATCAGGTCTTCAATGAGTTCACCCAGGTTGCGCGACGCTGGCATGGGATCAGCCAAGGCCACCACACCTTGGTGATGATGACCCCCACAGAGGTTGGCCAGTCGCATGGCATCGGCTTCGATCAGGCGAATCCCCGCCTCTTTGGCTTTGGCTTGAAACTGCCTCATGCGAGGGTCGTGCCGATTGACCAACACATAAACCTCTTTGAGCGTTTCGGGGGCCATCTTGAGGCGCACGCCCACGGCGTGAAAACCATACAGTAGTTTGGTGCTCATGGGCTCAGTCTTTCAGATCGGCCAAGGGGTGGGCATGAGCCGGCCAGGGGCTCTCAAAAAAAGACGCCACATCTTGCGGGCTCACGTCCTCAATGGAGGCGTGCATCCATTGTGGCGAGTGGTCTTTGTCAACGGCCAAAGCACGAATGCCTTCGACCGTGTCCGACTGGATGGAAGTCCGATTCAGATGGCGGGGATGAAAGCTGTGCCTGACCATGTCACGCTCGCTGCGCAGTTCGTCAGCCAGCTTCATGCCCCTGGCTCGCCGGATCTGCGCCCAGGTGACATGAAGCATCAGGGGCGATCGCTTGGCCAGGGCTTGGAGTTGGTGACTGGCCCATTCAGACTGGGTTTGCGTGGGGTCTTGTTCATGGCCATGAGCCTGAGTGCCTTGCTGGGCCATTTGTTTCAGTCGCTGATGGGCGCTGAGCAGGTCGGGCGCCGAGAACACTGCGTCGATCTCAGCGAGCCTGTTGATCTCGAGGGATGGATGGCTGGTGACCGCGTTTTGAACCTCTGGCCAGTCGCGGGCATGAGCGATGAATGGGTCTCGTGTGAGCGTGTGAATGGCCTCAACCTGAGAAGGTCGAAGCGAAAGCAGTCGGGCAGGCAGTTGTGACCACAGGGCCGGCAAGGCCTCGGCATCGATCACCACATCGGCCAAACCCGCTTGTACAGCCTGAGCGCCGTTGAGGTGCTCGCCTGTGAGGCCAAGGTACTCGCCCAGATGGCCAGGGCAACGGCTCAAGAAATGGCCACCCCCCACATCGGGGAACAAACCGATCAGGGTTTCAGGCATGGCCATTTTGGTTTTGCTGCTGGCCACCCTCAAGCTGCATCCTTGTGCCAATCCCATCCCACCGCCCATCACGATGCCGTCCATGAACACCACGGTGGGCTTGGGATAGACATGAATGAGGTGGTTGAGGCGGTATTCCTCGGTGAAGAAGTCCTCAAGCGCTGGATCGCCCGCGTGGGCGGCCGTGTGAAAGAAGCGAATGTCGCCCCCTGCACAAAATGCACCAAAGGGGCCGTGTCTGCCCATGCCGCGAAAAGCCACAGCGCGCACCGAAGCGTCATCGCGCCAAGCCAACAGCACGGCAGTGAGGTCACGGATCATGTCCAGCGACAAGGCGTTGAGCGCAGCGGGTCGATTGAGCGTGATGCAGCCCAGACCCTGATTGACTGTGGACTCGATGTGACTCATGGGCATTCCCTAGGGCTTCAATAGGCCATCAAGCCACTGAGGTTTCGCGGCTGGCGCGCTTGCGCTCGTGCTCTTTGAGGTGGCGCTTGCGCAAGCGAATGCTTTTGGGCGTGATCTCAACGAGTTCGTCGTCTTCAATGAATTCGACAGCGTATTCCAAGGTGAGGTCGATGGGCGGCGTGATCTTGATGGCATCTTCTTTGCCACTGACCCTGAAGTTGGTGAGCTGTTTGGTTCGGGTTGCGTTGACCACCAAGTCGTTGTCGCGGCTGTGAATGCCCACAATCATGCCCTCGTACACGGGGTCGCCCGCGCGAACAAACATGCGGCCACGGTCATCGAGCTTGCCCAATGCATAAGTGAAGATTTCACCGTCGTCCATGGAAATGAGCACGCCGTTCTTGCGGCCACCGATGTCACCGCGGTGGGCTTCGTAACCATCGAAGATGTTGGAGATGAGTCCGGAGCCTCTGGTGAGGTTGAGGAATTCGTTGGAGAACCCGATCAAGCCGCGCGCAGGAATGCGGTATTCAAGCCTGACTCGACCGCGGCCATCGGGCTCCATGTTGACCAGATCGCCCTTGCGTTCGCCCAAGGCCTGCATCACGCCCCCCTGATGGTTCTCTTCCACGTCAGCGGTGACGAGTTCGATGGGCTCCAAAAGTTCACCTTCGACTTGCTTGAGCACCACTCGGGGTTTGGAGACGGCGAGCTCATAGCCTTCACGGCGCATGTTTTCAATCAGGATGGTGAGGTGCAATTCACCTCGGCCCGAAACTTCGAAGATGCCGTCTTCATCGGTTTCTTTGACGCGCAAGGCCACATTGGATTGCAGCTCCTTTTGCAAGCGATCCCAGATTTGTCGGCTGGTCACGTACTTGCCCTCACGGCCGGCCAAGGGCGAGGTGTTGACGCAAAAGTTCATGGTCAGCGTGGGTTCGTCAATCTTGAGCATGGGCAAGGGCCTGGGCTGCTCAGGATCAGTCAAGGTCACACCAATGCCGATCTCCTCAATGCCGTTGATGAGCACGATGTCTCCGGGGCCTGCTTCGTTGACCTGAACACGGTCCAGGCCCTGGAACTTGTGAACCTGATTGATGCGACCTTTGAACTGGCGACCACCATCGGTCTCAGCGCCTTCCATGACGAGCACATCCATGCCGGGACGCAACACGCCAGCGTTGATTCGACCCACACCAATGCGGCCCACGTAGGTGGAATAGTCCAAGGCAGAGATTTGCAGCTGCAAAGGCGCAGTGGCATCGCCTTGATGAGCGGGCACATGGTCGAGGATGGTGTCAAAGAGGGCCGACATGTCTTCGCCCCAGCGCTCACCCGCTGCGCCTTCTTTGAGCGAGGCCCAGCCATTGATGCCTGAGGCATAAACCACAGGGAAATCAAGGTGCTCGTCGTTGGCACCAAGTTTGTCAAAGAGGTCGAAGGCGGCGTTGATCACTTTGTCGCAATTGGCGCCAGGTTTGTCGACCTTGTTGACCACCACAATGGGCTTGAGGCCAAGGGCCAAGGCCTTCTTGGTCACAAAACGGGTTTGGGGCATGGGGCCTTCTTGCGCATCGATGAGCAAGAGCACGCCGTCCACCATGGACAACGCACGCTCGACTTCACCACCGAAATCAGCGTGACCTGGTGTGTCGACGATGTTGATGTGGGTTTCTTTCCAGCTGACCGCACAGTTCTTTGCCAAGATGGTGATGCCACGCTCGCGTTCAATGGCGTTGTTGTCCATCACGGTGTCTTCTACTTTTTCGTGAGCAGCAAAAGTGCCCGACTGGCGAAGCAGCTGATCGACCATGGTGGTTTTTCCGTGGTCAACGTGGGCAATGATGGCGATGTTTCTGATGGTGCGACTCATGGCGATGTACTCTCAAGTATGGTTTGGATTTCGATGGGGGTGAGCAAGCGGTCAGGGATGAGTTCGCCCGCAGTGACATGGGCGGTGCCCAGAAAACTGCGGGGCGCTTCGGCCCAGACCGATGCCGCAGGGGTGTTGGGCCAGGGGCCGCGGCGCCTGAGACCACTGAGGAAACGGCCTGCGTCCTCGCTGCCCAAAACAATGGGCTCGTGCTGAGGCAACAAAGCCGAAACTGGCAAAAGCGATTGCAAGCGTTGTTCTTCAGTCATGGCTTGCATGGTGTCGATGCTGATGGCTTGAGCCACGGGGAAAGGGCCAGTCTGGATGCGGCGCAGTGCAATGAGGTGCGCGCCACAGCCCAGGGCTTTGCCGATGTCTTCGCCCAGCGTGCGGATGTAAGTCCCTTTGCTGCAGTGCACACGCAGACTGAGGCTGGGCTCAGCCGAATTCAAATCCAGGGCCAGCAACTCCAAATCGTGGATCACCACCGATCTGGATTCGCGTTCAATCGATTGGCCCTGCCTCGCATATTCGTACAAGGCCTTGCCCTCGTGCTTGAGGGCGCTGTGCATGGGCGGAACTTGTTGGATGGGACCTGTGAATTGATCAAGCACTTCGACCACTTGCCCTGCGGTGCAAGTCACCGCTTGGGTGCTCATGATCTCGCCTTCGCGATCGCCAGTTTGGGTGGTGATGCCCAAACGCAAAGTGGTTTCATAGACCTTGTCGGCATCGAGGTGGATCTGACTGAATTTGGTGGCTGCGCCCAAGCAAATGGGCAAAACGCCAGTGGCCAAAGGATCCAGTGTCCCGGTATGCCCTGCTTTCTCGGCACGCAAAAGCCATTTGGCTTTTTGCAAAGCCTGATTGCTGGACCAATTCAGTGGCTTATCAAGCAACAACACCCCATGCACAGGGCGCCGTTGCACCCGTGTGCTTGGCGCGTTCATGGTCAGTCGTCCTTTGAACGGGAAGAGACGGCCTTGGCGATCAAGGCGTTGAGGTCGGCGGCTCGCTCAGTGGTGCGATCAAAGACGAAATGCAAAGTTGGCACCGTATGGATGTGCAAGCGTTTGAACAAGGCGTTTCGCAAAAAGCCTGCGGCCTGATTCAAGCCCTCGGTGGTGGCCTGAGGGTCGCCACCGAGCACACTGAAGAACACCTTGGCATGGGCGTAATCGGGCGTGAGTTCAACCGCTTGCAAGGTCACCATCCCCACGCGCGGATCCTTGAGTTCGCGCGAAATGAGTTCGGCCAGATCGCGCTGGATCTGGTCGGCAACTTGGTGCGTGCGATGGGCTGCAGATTGACGCTTGGCACTCATGACTACTCACACCGCTGGGCCTCAAAGGCTGCGGGCCACTTCCTTGATCTCGAAGAATTCGATCTGATCGCCTTCGTTGATGTCGTTGTAACCCTTGAGGTTCAAGCCGCACTCGAAACCTTCTTTGACTTCGCGCACGTCGTCTTTGAAGCGCTTGAGGCTGTCGAGTTCGCCCGTGAAGACGACCACGTTGTTGCGCAACAAGCGAAGCTTGGCTGAACGACGGACCACACCCGAGGTGACCATACAACCCGCAATCGCACCAATCTTGCTGATGCGGAAGACCTGGCGAATCTCGGCCATGCCGATGACTTCTTCTTTTTGGTCTGGGGTGAGCATGCCCGACATGGCGGCCTTGAGATCATCCACCGCGTCGTAAATGATGTTGTAGTAGCGCAGTTCGATGCCGCTGGATTCGGCAAGCTTGCGTGCGCCAGCATCGGCACGGGTATTAAAACCAATGATCACAGCCTTGGATGCAATCGCGAGGTTGACGTCGCTTTCGCTGATGCCGCCCACAGCCGCATAGACCACCTGCACCTTGATCTCTTCGTTGGAGAGCTTGACCAGCGAAGCCGCCAGGGCTTCTTGCGAGCCTTGCACGTCGGCCTTGATGATGATGGGCAGGTTCTTGACTTCGCCAGCGGCCATGTCGGAGAACATGTTGTCGAGCTTGGCGGCCTGTTGCTTGGCCAACTTGGTGTGACGGAACTTGCCCGCACGGTAGGTGGCAATTTCGCGGGCCCGGCGTTCGTCAGCCAGAACCATGAACTCGTCACCCGCTTGAGGGACATCGGTCAGGCCCTGAATCTCGACGGGGATGGAGGGGCCAGCCGACTTGATGGGTTTGCCGTTTTCGTCGAGCATGGCTCGAACACGGCCATAGGTCTGGCCCAACAAAACCACATCGGACACATTGAGCGTGCCAGACTGAACCAGCAC
>JBEAMY010000284.1:0-2868 GCA_041165725.1 Pseudomonadota bacterium | reverse complement strand
TCGTGCTCGGGCATATGAACAGGTTTTGAGCGAGTCGCTCCAAATGCCCCACGCTGTGGCCAGGCACGACCAGCCAACCGAGCCGCCATCCTGTCATGCCGAAATATTTGGAGAAGCTGTTGACACTCACCACGTGCTCGCCCAGCGCCAGTGCACTTTGCGCATAAATCGGATCGTGGTTGAGCGGCAAGTAAATTTCATCCATCAAAAGCAGGCCGCTTTGTTGACGGACAAAGGCATCGATGTCGCGCAAGGTATCGGGATGGACCGAAGTGCCAGTTGGATTCGAAGGCGATGCGAGCAACACGCCACGGGTGTGCGGACCCCAGTTTGCACGCACCTGTTCCGCGCTGAGCTGAAAACGGTCAGAGGCTTGGGTGGGGATGAGCTTGGCGCGCGCATCGGCCGCTCTGACAAATTGCCGATTGCAGGGATAGCACGGATCGGGCATGAGGACTTCGTCACCCGATTCAAACCAGGCCAGGCAGGCCAGCAAAAGGCCAGCAGATGCCCCTGCCGTGATGACGATGCGCTCTGCGGGGATAGACAGGCCCCTATGTTGGGCATACCAGCGGCTGATGCGTTCGCGCAATTCGGGCAAGCCTAATGCAGGGGTGTAGGCGCTGTCGCCTCGCGTGACGGCTTCGCGGGCCGCTTGCTCAACCAGCGGCGAGGCCTTGTCATCAGGTTCACCAATGTTCAATGCGATCAACGGTGGATCAGAAGGCGTGAGGCGACGGGCCAGGTCTTGGGCGGCTTTGCCCATTTCCATCACATAGAAGGGGGCGATGTCCAGCACACGCTGGCTCATGTGGGTTGCGCCAGCCCCCGATCCAGGGACCTCAGCCACGTGCAATGCCTTGCGAGACATCATGGGCGTATTCGGCCTCACGCGCTTGACGGGCAACGCCGTTGAGCACCGCATTGACGTATTTGTGCCCATCGGTTCCGCCAAAGGCTTTGGCCAATTCGATGGATTCGTTGATCACCACTCGCCAGGGCACATCCAGACATTGCAGCAATTCGTAAGTGCCCAGCCTCAATATCGCATGTTCGATGGGCGAGATCTGGTCCATGGGGCGATCAAGGTGTGCGCCAAAGCAGGCGTCGAGTTCGCTGGCCAGATCATTGGCGGCATGAAACAGACGCGTGAAGTATTCGCCATCGGCCTTGTGAAAACCGCTGAGTTCGCTGGTGTAGCTTTGAATGCTGTTCACCGATTGCTGACCCACGAGCAATTGGTAGATGGCCTGAACCGCAAACACGCGAGCCCGGCTGCGACCGCTGCTGCTGGTGAGGTTGCGTTTGGCCGAACGTGGGCGCGCAGAGCTGTCTGGTGTGGAATCGGTCATGGCTTTTGCGTTTTGAGTCTGGCCATTTCAACCGCCACCCGTGCGGCGTCGCGACCTTTGGGAATCATCCGGGCTTGGGCTTGCGCCAGGTTTTCGGTGGTGAGGATGGCGTTGGCAATCGGCAGGCCATGATCCAGGCTCACGCGGGTCACACCCGCCCCCGATTCGTTGGCCACCAATTCGAAGTGGTAGGTTTCCCCACGGATGATGCAACCGAGTGCGATCAAGGCGTCAAAGGCCTTGAGGCTGGCCAAGGATTGCAAGGCCAGGGGCACTTCAAGCGCACCGGGCACGGTGATCAAGGTTTGGTCTTGGGCCGCAACACCCAGGCGAGTGAGTTCGGTCTGGCAGGCTTCGCGCAAACCTTGGGTGATGGCGGTGTTGAAGCGGGCTTGGACCAAACCGATGCGCAGGCCCTTGCCTTGCAGATTGGGCCAGGTGATGTCGTCGCTGGATTCGTGGAACATGTTGGGTCCGCTCAAGGGGTTTTGGTCAGGTAACCGGTGATCTCAAGGTCAAAGCCGGTCATGCTGGGCATGCGGCGGGGATTGCCCAGCAGTTGCATTTTGCGAACGCCACAGGCTTTGAGGATCTGTGCGCCTATCCCGTAGGAGCGCAAATCCATGCGGCCGCGAACGGGTGCATGGGTGGCGGTCGCGCGCCCTTCGATCTGGAGCATGAGTTGGTCGGCACTTTCGCCGCAATTGAGCAGCACCACCACCCCAGCGCCTTGTTGTTGAATGCGTTCCAAAGCGGAATCGATTCCCCAGGAGTGCATGCTGCGGCGGGGCTCAAGGGCGTCAAGGACCGACAAGGGCTCGTGCACACGCACCAGCACCGGTTCGTGGTCTTGCCATTGGCCCAGCACCAAAGCCAGGTGCAAGCCAAGCGCCGGGCGGTCGCGAAATGCATGCAGGGTGAACTCGCCGTGGTGGGTTTGCAGCGGCCGAGTCAGCACCTGTTCAACCAGGCTTTCGGTGCGGCTGCGGTAGGCGATGAGGTCGGCAATCGTTCCGATCTTGAGTCCGTGACGCGAAGCAAACTCAACGAGATCAGGCAAACGTGCCATGGTCCCATCGTCTTTCATGATTTCGCAGATCACTGAGGAGGGTGAGCAACCCGCCATGGCGGCAAGGTCGCATCCCGCTTCGGTGTGCCCAGCGCGCATGAGGACACCGCCCTCAACGGCTTGCAGTGGAAAGACGTGGCCGGGTTGAACCAGATCGCTGGCCTGACTTTGCGCCGACACCGCCACGCGAATGGTGTGGGCTCGGTCTGCGGCAGAAATGCCAGTGGTGACCCCTTCGGCGGCTTCGATGGACACGGTGAATGCAGTGCCGTGCACCGTGCCATTGCGGGTGGCCATGGGTGGCAAGCGCAGGTGTTCGCAACGCTCACGGGTGAGGGTGAGGCAAATGAGGCCGCGCCCGTGCGTCGCCATGAAATTGATGGCGGCTGGGGTGACGTGATCCGCTGCGAGCACCAAATCGCCTTCGTTTTCGCGGTCTTCTTCGTC
>JBEAMY010000283.1:0-5974 GCA_041165725.1 Pseudomonadota bacterium | reverse complement strand
ATCCACATCATTTCCATGGCCCATGTGAAGCCTGAGCACCACGCCTTGTTGGGCCGGATGATGGGGCTCATGCAGCAATTGGCCGCAGAGCATGGCTGCAACCCTTACCCCGATGGGGGTTTTCGAATCGTCTCCAACACGGGTAAAGAAGGCGGGCAAGAGGTTCATCACCTGCACTTTCACCTCATGGGTGGCCCCAGGCCTTGGGCCAGGGGATAAATCCCTATTCACCTACAACTTGAGCCCAAAGGGCTCGGGGCTAGAATTTCCCGGTTCACAAGGAGCAACGCATGGGTTCTTTTTCCATTTGGCACTGGCTGATCGTGCTGCTGATCGTGGTGCTGGTGTTTGGCACCAAAAAGCTCAAGAACATCGGCCAGGATCTGGGCGGTGCGGTCAAGGGCTTTAAAGACGGCATGAAGGATGGCTCTACGCCGCCCCCCACCGCCGAAGAAGCTGCAAAGGTTGAGCTTGCCAAATCCGAAGCAGCCAAAACCACCATCGACGTCGATGCCCGTCCCAAGTCTTGAACGGTTGATTTAACGTGCTGGATCTGGGCCTGTCCAAAATGGCGCTGATCGGGGTGGTGGCGCTGGTTGTCATCGGCCCCGAGAAGTTGCCGCGTGTGGCGCGAACCGTGGGTGCGCTGCTGGGCAAGGCACAACGCTATGTTTCTGACGTCAAGGCCGAGGTCAATCGTTCGATTGAGCTCGAAGAATTACAAAAGATGAAGTCCACCGTTGAAAACGCGGCCAAAGATGTGGAGGCCTCTGTGCAAGATGCGGCCAATGACTTCGACCACGATTGGGAGCAATCCACCTCAGGGCTTTTCGAGTCCCGCAACGACGAAGTGGAACTGGCTCCACCCTTTTATACCCATCCCGGCAAAAAGTGGCGCATCAAGCGGGCGGCAGTACCGGGTTGGTACAAATCGCGCCAGCGGGTGCGCACGCATGTGCAATCTGGGGCCGCGCGCGTGGCGCGCTTCAGGCCTTCGCGTGGGTCTGGCTCTGCGGGGCTGACATGAGCGATCCCAAAGACGAACTCGCTGGCACCGAGCAGCCGTTTGTTCAGCATTTGCTTGAGCTTCGCGACCGTTTGGTGCGCGCCATGATCGTGCTGATCGTGGCGTGTGTGATCTTGAGCCTTTACCCCGGCCCCGCGACTTTGTACGACTGGCTGGCCGCGCCATTGGTGGCCAATTTGCCAGCAGGCAGCAAGCTGATTGCCACCTCGGTGATTTCGCCGTTCATGGTGCCGCTCAAGATCATGTTGCTCACGGCGTTCATGCTGTCTTTGCCTTACACGCTCTACCAGGTTTGGGCATTTGTGGCACCGGGGCTCTACATCCATGAAAAGCGCCTTGTCCTGCCCTTGGTGGTCTCCAGCACCTTGCTGTTTTTGATCGGCGTGGCTTTTTGCTACTTTTTTGTGTTTGGCCGGGTGTTCGCGTTCATTCAGAGTTTTGCGCCGCAAAGCATCACGGCCGCTCCTGACATCGAGGAATACTTAGGCTTTGTCATGACCATGTTCTTGGCCTTTGGGCTGTCGTTCGAAGTGCCGGTGGCCGTGGTCTTGCTGGCTCGCATGGGCATTGTGTCGATTGAAAAATTGCGCGAGTTCAGGGGCTACTTTGTGGTCTTATCTTTTGTCATCGCGGCCATCGTGACGCCTCCCGATGTGGTGTCCCAGCTTTCGCTGGCCATTCCCATGTGCCTGCTCTACGAAATTGGCATATGGGGTGCGGTGGTCTTCATTCGCAAAACCCAAGCCCCTAAGTCGGCTGACGATGGTGCAGAGTCCTCGGCGGGGTAACCGCATGAAACGCCTTTGGCTGCTGTTCTCGCAGTTGGTCACCGTGCTGGTGGCCATTTGGTTTGTGCTCGTGACCCTCAAGCCCGATTGGGTGCGTAGCTCAAACGCACCTCAAGCTTCGGTGGGAGCCATCGAATCCTCAGCACCTCCTCCTGCGGGCAGTTTCAGGCAAGCGGTCAAGGCCGCGGCACCTGCCGTGGTGAGCATACAAACCGCCCGCGCAAAAGACCCGCGTTCGCTTTCCCCTTGGGCGCGCTTCTTTGGCAATGAAGATCCCGAAGATGACCAAGCTGGGCTGGGCAGTGGCGTGATCGTCACTGAAAACGGCTACATCCTCACCAACAACCATGTGATCGCCGATGCCGATGAGATTCGGGTCTTTCTGAACGATGGGCGAAACGCGGCGGCCAAGGTGATTGGCACCGATCCCGACACCGATTTGGCCTTGCTCAAGATCGAACTGGATCGCTTGCCAGTCATCCCCTGGGGGCAGTCCGACGGCCTGCAAGTGGGCGATTCGGTGCTGGCCATTGGCAACCCATTTGGCGTGGGGCAAACCGTGACGGCTGGCATCGTGTCAGCGTTGGGCCGAAACCAATTGGGCTTGAACACCTTTGAAAACTTCATCCAGACCGATGCGGCCATCAACCCCGGCAACTCTGGCGGTGCGCTGGTGGACATCAGCGGCAGGTTGTTGGGCATCAACACGGCGATTTATTCGCGCTCGGGTGGTAGCTTGGGCATTGGCTTTGCCATCCCTGAAAGCACGGCGCGTCAGGTCATGGAGGGTTTGCTCAAAAACGGGCAGGTTGTTCGCGGCTGGATTGGTGTGGAGCCTGCGTTGCTCACGCCTGAGTTGGCTCAAACTTTTTCCTTGCCCAATGTTGAGGGCGTGGTGATCACAGGCGTTCTTCAAAATGCGCCAGCCCATCGCGCGGGCATTCGGCCCGGCGACCAATTGCTGGAAGTGGAGGGGCATGCGATTCAAACCGTGGGCGATTTGCTCACTCAGGTGGCGGCTTTGCCACCGGGCCAAGCCGCCAGTTTCATTGTTCAGCGCAAAGGCGAAATGCTGGCAATGAAGGTGGTGCCCGCGCAGCGCCCCAAGCCCAGGGAAAAACGCTGATCATGGCCCACTTGCAAGACTTGGTGGACCGCTGCGATGCCTGGCTTGAGCCAGCGCGATTCAAAGACTACGGCCCCAACGGGCTGCAGGTTCAGGGCAAGTCTGAGGTGCTGCGCCTGATGACGGGCGTGACGGCCAGTCGCGCGCTCATCGAGCACGCCATCGATTGGGGCGCAGATGCCCTCTTGGTTCATCATGGCCTTTTCTGGCGCGGGCAATCTGGCGTGATCACTGGGTGGATGCGCGAGCGGTTGGCTTTGCTGCTTCGTCACGACATCAGCCTGCTGGCTTACCACCTGCCTTTGGATGCCCACGCGCAGTGGGGCAACAACGCCCAACTCGGCGTGCAACTGGGCCTGAAAGTGCAAGGCCAATTTGGCGATCAATTGCTGGGGGTTTGGGGCGAGACACCGGGCTGGCACTTCGATCAGCTGCAAAGTCATTGTCAAAAGGTGTTGGGCCGAGCCCCAATCGCCGCGCCGGGAGACGGGCGAATCATTCGGCGCTTGGGGTGGTGTTCGGGCGGTGCCCAAGGGTATTTCGAGTCCGCCATCGAAGCCGGTGTCGATGCGTTTTTGACCGGCGAGATTTCTGAGCCACAAGCGCATCTCGCACGCGAAACAGGGGTTGCCTTTTTGGCGTGCGGGCATCACGCCACCGAGCGTTATGGCGCACCCGCTTTGGGCCAAGCGCTGGCTGATGCGTTTGGTTTGGAACATCGATTTGTCGAAGTGGACAACCCCGCATGAGTTCGGTGCGGCCTTTGCTCATCACCATGGGCGACCCGGCGGGCATTGGCCCCGAAATCATCGTTAAAGCCTTTGCGGCCCGCGATCTGGCTGGGACGGTGGTGGTGGGTGACGCGGGCGTCCTGCAAAGTGCGGCCACGCGTTTGGCCCAGCACGGTCATCCTGCCGTGGCGGTGGTCAGTGCACCCAGTTTGGAAGAGGCGGTGCGCTTGAACCACATGCCCAGCAAAGCGGCTCAGGTTCACAACGAAAAGCGCATGGTGGTCTGGCAAGTCATGCCCCCATTGCCTGAAATCCCCATGGGGCAGGTGAGTGCGGTGGCGGGTCAAGCCTCTGTGGTGGCGGTGGAGCGGGCCGCCGAAGCGGCCCTCGCGGGGTTGGCCGAGGGCTTGGTCACCGCGCCCATCCATAAACAGGCTTGGCGTGCGGCGGGCGTGATGTTTCCCGGGCACACCGAACTGCTTCAAAGCCTGAGTGCCCGACATTTGGGCTGTGAGGTGGCTGATGTCCCGGTCCGCATGATGCTGGCCTCACCCCGCCTGCGTGTGGTCTTGACCACCATCCATCTGGCTCTGAAAGAAGCCATTCAAGCCTTAACCCCGGATCTTTTGCTGCAAACCTTGAGGATTGCCCATGCGGACCTCAGCCGAGAACTTGGGCGCGCGCCTCGCTTGGCGGTGGCGGGCCTCAATCCGCATGCAGGTGAGGGCGGGCAGATGGGGCGCGAGGAGCTCGACATCATTGCCCCAGCGATCAAAGTCGCGAAAACAGAGGGTTTGCAAGTGAGCGGGCCCTTGCCTTCAGACACCGTTTTTCTGCAAGCCCTGGACCCTGGCCAGCACCCAGATCGCTTCGATGCGGTGGTGGTCATGTACCACGATCAGGGGCTCATCCCCATCAAATTGCTCAATTTTGACGAGGGCGTGAACGTGACGCTGGGCTTGCCTTTGCGGCGTTCCAGCCCCGACCATGGCACAGCCTTTGACATTGCGGGCACCGGTCTGGCCAGGCCCGATAGCCTGCTGGCCGCCATTTCGCATTTGGCACTTGCGCAGTCCGATACAATCCTCGGGTTAACCAGATCGTGAAGACCTTCAAGGAAACCCCATGAGCGACTCCTCCGTGGACTCCAGCAAGCGCACGTGGCTGATTGCCTCCACTTGCGCCGGTGCAGTGGGTGGTGTGGCCACCGCCATTCCATTTGTCAGCACATTCCAACCCTCCGAGCGTGCCAAGGCCGCAGGCGCCCCAGTTGAAGCCGATATTTCTGGCCTCAAGCCTGGCGAAAAAATGACCGTCGAATGGCGCGGCAAGCCCGTGTGGATCGTCCGCCGAACCAAAGAACAACTTGAAGATCTGAAAGCCTTGTCGGGCTCTTTGGCAGATCCCAATTCCCAGCGCAATCCCGCTGAATTGACCCCCGAGTACGCCCGCAACGAGTGGCGCTCCATCAAGCCCGAGTTCCTCGTGGCGGTTGGCATTTGCACCCACTTGGGTTGCTCACCTGTCGACAAGTTCGCGTCGGGTGCTCAGGCTTCATTGCCCGACGATTGGAAGGGCGGTTTCCTTTGCCCTTGCCACGGTTCGACGTTCGACATGGCCGGTCGAGTCTTCAAGAACAAGCCCGCGCCCGACAACCTCGAAGTGCCACCCCACATGTACCTGTCGGATTCCAAGATCCTGATCGGTGAAGACAAGAAGGCCTGAGGAGCACAACATGGCTGAATTCAAAACCGTTTCTCCCGACGCAAGCGCTGGTGAAAAACTGCTCAACTGGGTGGACAACCGTTTCCCTCTGACCAAGCTGTACAAGGAGCACCTCTCCGAGTACTACGCGCCCAAGAACTTCAACTTCTGGTACTTCTTCGGCTCCTTGGCCCTGTTGGTGTTGGTCATTCAGATCGTCACAGGCATCTTCTTGGTCATGAACTACAAACCCGATGCGGCAGTGGCTTTTGCATCGGTCGAGTACATCATGCGCGACGTGCCCTGGGGCTGGTTGATCCGCTACATGCACTCCACAGGCGCATCGGCCTTCTTCATCGTGGTGTATCTGCACATGTTCCGTGGGCTCATCTACGGCAGCTACAAGAAGCCGCGTGAGCTGGTCTGGATCTTCGGCTGCGCGATCTTCCTGGCGCTGATGGCCGAGGCCTTCATGGGCTACCTGCTGCCCTGGGGCCAGATGTCCTACTGGGGCGCCCAGGTGATCGTCAACCTGTTCGCGGCGATCCCCTTCGTCGGCAACGAACTGTCGCTGTTCATCCGCGGCGACTACGTCGTC
>JBEAMY010000282.1:0-10502 GCA_041165725.1 Pseudomonadota bacterium | reverse complement strand
GAGCAAGCGGAGGCCATCATGCAGGCCTATCGCATTCCTGCGCCCATGAGCTTGAGGGTCAACGCGCAATGGGGCGATGCCGACCGTCTACTTGGCGAATGGTCAGCAGCAGGCATCTCGGCGAGGCGCACCGGAACCCACAGTGTGCAACTCGACAAGCCGCGCGCGGTGAATGAATTGCCAGGCTTTGGTCAAGGCTGGTGCTCGGTGCAAGACCATGCCGCACAGCTGGCCGCCCCTTTGCTGCTTGAAGGAGCGGGCCCCGTTGCCATGGCTTCCCGATGGTTGGATGCTTGCGCTGCCCCAGGAGGCAAGACCGCTCATTTGCTGGAACTGGGTGCCAAAGAGGTCTGGGCTTTGGATAAAGATGCCCGTCGCTCCGAGCGCATCACGGCCAACTTGCAAAGGCTCAAGCTCAAGGCCAAAGTGGTGGTTGCGGATGCCGCTCAACCCAAAACCTGGTGGGATGGACAAGCCTTTGAAGGCATCTTGCTGGATGCACCTTGCACCGCATCGGGCATCGTGCGGCGACACCCCGATGTGCCGTGGTTGCGTCGCGAGACCGATGTGGCGCAACTTGCCGCCCAGCAGCGCAGTTTGCTCGAGGCCCTGTGGCCGCTGCTCAAACCCGGTGGTGTGCTGGTCTATTGCACCTGCTCGGTGTTCAAGGCCGAAGGGGAAGATCAGATCCAGGCGTTTCTTGCACGCCACAGCGAAGCTCAAGCCTCAGCTGCGCCGGGATACCTCTACCCTCAATCCTCGGGTTCGGCCTCGGACCTCGGTGAAAATGACTGCCGTGATCACGATGGATTTTTTTATGCGCGGCTTCGCAAGCTGGGTTGAGCGCAAAGGCCTTGGGCTCAAGGCTGCTGTGCTGAAGGCCACAAGGGGCACAGACCTGGGCTTCGCCATGGCTTTGTGGTTCATGGCCTCGCTCGTTGTGATGACGACGGTTCAGGCCGCACCTGCGTCTCCTGTTCCCTCTGCAGCACCTGTGTCCAGCACACAAGGCTCACCAGTCAACAATCCTCCCACGAGCGCCACTTCGTCCACCCCATCGGCCACCGATGCCAAGTCAAGCTCACCAGCCGAGCCCATCAAGCCGCGCGTCAACCAATTCAGCCTGGAGAAAAACGGTGAGGGCTTGTGGATGGCCGTGCGCATGCAATTTGAATTGCCTGAAGCCGCCAAAGATGCCTTGGCCAAGGGCGTGAGCCTGTTCTTCAGTGCCGAAGTCAGCACCTTGCGTCCCCGTTGGTATTGGCGCGACGAATATGTGGTGCTCGAACGCCTCTACTGGCGCTTGAATTTTTTGCCGCTCTCCAGAAGATGGCGTTTGCAACAAGCCAATGAACCTTGGGACCGGCAAGGTGGTTTGGTCACCGAACGGCTCTTTGATGACTTGCCCACAGCCCTGCAGGCCTTGCAGCAAATCGATCGCTGGCCTTTGCGCGACAAGTCGGTGGTTCAGTCCAACCGCGAACTCAAGCTGACCTACACCTTTGAGTTGGACCAATACCTGTTGCCACGTCCGCTTGTTTTGGGCAACCTCACGAACGATGTGTGGAAACTCAAAATCTCACGCGACCTCAACCTCATTCTTTCGGAGGCTGGGCGGTGAAGCTTTTGCAGCGCCCCCGCTTTGGACTTCGACTCAACATGGGTTGGTGGTGGATGGTCTTGCTGAGCTTGGCTTTGGCCTTGTCGCTGATCTTGCTGTTTTTGCTGGCGCAGGCCACGCAAGAGTGGCAGGTCTACGAGCACCACTACACCTGGCTTTTGGGCGCCAACCTCTTCACCGTGTCGATTCTTTTGCTCATGGTGTTGTGGATGGTGTGGCGATTGGCCACTCGGCTCAGGCAAGGCAAATTCGGTACGCGGTTGCTGATCAAACTCGCAGCGACTTTTGCGCTGGTGGGCGTGGTGCCTGGTGTCATCATTTACACCGTGTCGTATCAGTTTGTGGCTCGCTCCATCGAGGTCTGGTTTGACACCAAGGTGGAGGGCGCACTCAATGCCGGACTGAGTCTGAGTCGCACCACGCTGGACTTGACGGCGCAAGACCTGGCCAACAAGGCCAGACCTTTGATCCAACAATTGCGTCAAACGCCCGACCCGGCCATTGGGCCAGTGCTGGAGCAGTGGTTGGAAGCCATGGGCGTGACCGACCTCATCGTCTGGTCCAGCGACCAATTGCCCATTGCGACTGCGGGTCAGTCGCGATATCAACTCGCACCACCTCGACCCAGCGCCATGGACATTCGCCAAGCCGATCTGCGCGGCGTGCTTTGGCGCTTCGATGGTCTGGATGAAAACACGGGCCTTCAATCCAAAGAGTGGATGTCGCCGCCCACCATCCGTTTGCTCATCCCCATTCCGCCTTCCTTGGTGAGCTTAAGGGGCAGTGGCCGCATGCTCCAAATCGAGCAACTCATTCCACTGGCTCTGGTTGAAAACGCCAGGGCCGTGGTTCAAGCCAACAACGAATACCAGGAACGCGCTTTGGGGCGTGGCGGCTTGCAACGCATGTACTTGGGTACGCTCACCCTGAGTTTGATCTTGGGCGTGTTTGGTGCGGTTTTGCTGGCCGTCTTGCTTGGCAACCAATTGGCCAAGCCTTTGCTGTTGTTGGCCCAAGGCGTTCGCGATGTGGCCTCCGGAGACCTTAGCCCTAAGCGCTCACTGCAGGGCAAAGACGAACTCGATGGACTCACGCGATCTTTTGCGCAAATGACCCAGGAACTCTCGGACGCACGTACCGCTGTTGAGCAGTCCATGGGCGAGGTCGAGTTGGCCAGAACCCGTTTGCAAACCATTTTGGACAACATGAGCGCGGGGGTTTTGATCCTGGGGCCCAAGAGTCAGATCTTGGGCAGCAACCCGGCAGCAGCCAGAATCCTGGGCTACCCTGAAGACGGGTTGCTCACCACTTTGCTGACTCAAATGCCTGACCTCTCGGCTTTCGGTCAATGGGTGATGGACCATTTCCAGCAACTCGATCGCAATGCCGATGGCGAGAGCTCCGACCACTGGCAATCTTCTTTTGAGATCGATAGCCAGTCGCGCTCGGTGTTGCTCGCGCGTGGTGCGGCCTTGCCCAATGAGCAATGGTTGCTGGTGTTTGATGACATCACCGATGTGGTGTCGGCCCAGCGCGCGCTGGCTTGGGGCGAAGTGGCTCGCCGCTTGGCGCACGAAATCAAAAACCCGCTCACGCCCATTCAACTTTCGGCTGAACGGCTTGCCATGAAGTTGGAATCCAGACTGGAAGGTCAAGATCAGGCCTTGCTCAACAAGTCCGTCAAAACCATCGTCGATCAGGTGGACGCCATGAAGCGACTGGTCAACGAGTTCCGGGACTACGCCAGACTGCCCAGCGCGCACCTGGGCCCCATCGACCTCAATGCGGTGGTGAGTGATGTCTTGATGCTCTACGACGCCGAAGGCGTGCCCTCATGGTTGCAACTCAATCTCGCTCAGGACTTGCCGCTGATTCAAGGCGATGCCCAGCTGCTGCGACAAGTGCTGCACAACCTCTTGCAAAACGCCCAGGAGGCCACCGCAGATTTGCAAACGCAACCTGTTGCGCTCACCACCGAGTGGCATGCGCCCACTGAGCGCGTTCGCTTGCGCATCAGCGATCAAGGCCAAGGCTTTGACGAGGCCATGCTCCAGCGTGCCTTTGAGCCCTATGTCACCACCAAGCCCAAAGGCACTGGGCTGGGTTTGGCGGTGGTCAAGAAAATCATCGAAGAGCACGGCGCTCGAATTTCACTGGCCAATCGCTATCAAGATGATCAGGTGATCGGGGCTCAAGTCTCGTTATCATTCCCCGCTCTCCCAGCGCAATCTCAAAAAGGCTAAACCCCAATGGCAACGATTCTGGTCGTGGATGACGAACTCGGGATACGCGATCTGTTGTTCGAGATCCTGAATGACGAAGGGCATCAGGTTGAGCTCGCAGAAAACGCGTCTCAAGCGCGCGAATACCGTGCGCAGCATCGCCCTGATTTAGTCCTACTCGACATCTGGATGCCCGACACCGATGGCGTGTCTTTGCTCAAGGAGTGGGCGGCCGCCCGTTTGCTCAACATGCCCGTCATCATGATGAGCGGTCACGCCACGATCGAAACTGCGGTCGAAGCCACTCGCATTGGCGCGCACTCTTTCCTCGAAAAGCCCATCACCCTGCAAAAACTCCTCACGGCCGTGGAGCAGGGCTTGCAACGCACTCCACTTGCTGGCAAGGGCGTTTCGTTGACAGCAGGTGCTGCAGCTGGTCCAGGCGGCGTGGTCAAAGCGTTGCACGATCGCCCATTGCTCGGCGCTGTGCCTGTGCCCACGGTGTCCTCACCCTTTGAATCCAACCAGCAAAGCTTTCAACTGGATATGCCTTTGCGTGAAGCCCGCGATGCCTTTGAAAAAGCGTATTTCCAATACCACCTCTATCACGAGGGCGGCAGCATGACCCGCGTGGCTGAGCGCACTGGCTTGGAGCGCACCCACCTGTACCGCAAGCTCAAACAATTGGGCGTGGATTTGGGCAAGGCCAAAAAAGCCCTTGAATGACTCAAAGCGTTTGAGGGATTGGCGCTCAAGGCTTAAGGCTCAAGGTTCACCTCGCACCCAGTAGTTCCCAACGCTCCAAGGCCTTCATCAAGGCCTCTTCGATGTGAACATCTCGCTCGCACAGGCTTTGAGCCCGCTGCGCATCCGACGCAAACAATGAGCCATCGGCCAGCTCGGCGCGGATCTGGGCCTGTTCGGCTTCCAAGGCCTCGATGAGCGCGGGCAGTTCATCAAGCTCGCGTTGCTCTTTGTAGCTCAGTTTGGTGCGAGGTTTGCTGGAAGATGCGTTGTGGTTTGCGTTGTGGGATGAAACTGCGCCTGAGGGTGCTGACGCAGGGGTTGATGCAGAGGCCTGAAACTCTTGTCGCAGTTGCCGCGAACGCTCGGACTGAATGAGCCAGTCTTGCACATTGCCTTCGAACTCGCGCCAAAGCCCAGGCTGACCTTCATGCCCTTCGTAGGCCAAGATGTGCGTGGCCACCGCATCCACAAAAGCACGGTCGTGGCTGACCAAAAAAACCGTGCCTTCGTAGCTTTGCAACAAGGACTCCAACATGTCCAGCGTGTCGAGGTCCAAGTCGTTGGTGGGTTCATCGAGCACCAACACGTTGGCGGGTCTGGCAAAAAGCCTGGCCAGCAGCAAGCGATTGCGTTCACCCCCAGAGAGTGATTTCACCGGCGAAGCCGATCGCGCCGGTGAAAAGAGAAAGTCGCCCAGGTAGCTTTTGACGTGTTGCTTGCGGCTGCCTATCTCGATCCATTCGCTGCCAGGGCTCACGAAGTCTTCCAGCGTGGCTTCGAGGTCAAGTTGAGCACGCATCTGATCGAAATACGCCACGCTCAGTCGGGTGCCTCTGCGAACACGTCCTTCTGTTGGTGCGATTTCGCCCAATATGAGTTTGAGCAAACTGGTTTTGCCAGCCCCATTGGGGCCAATGAGGGCCAGCTTCTCGCCCCGCAAGATGGTGGTGCTGAGGTCTTTGGCGATGACCTTGCGTTGACCTTCTGGCCCCTCGAACCAGTGCGTCACATTGGTCAATTCAGCCACCAATTTCCCGGACGATACGCCAGCGTCCACATCCATGCGAACCTGACCCAATTGCTCGCGGCGTTGTGCCCTGGCTTGTCTGAGGTCTTGGAGGCGCTGCACACGGCTTTGGCTTCGGGTGCGTCTGGCCTCGACGCCTTTGCGAACCCAAACCTCTTCTTGGGCCAAAAGTTTGTCGGCCTTGGCCTGCACCACCGATTCGCGTTCGAGCTGCGCTTGTTGCAAGAACAGGTAGCGCGCGTAATTGCCGTCGTAGCTGTGCAGCTGGCCGCGATCGAGTTCGACGATGCGCGTGGCCACCGCATCCAAAAAAGCGCGATCGTGGGTGATGAAGACCACCGCACCCTGAAACTCCAGCAACAGCGTTTCCAGCCAACGGATGGATTCGAGGTCAAGGTGGTTGGTGGGTTCATCAAGAAGCAAGACCTGTGGTCGGGTCACCAAGGCCTGAGCCAGGGCAACACGCTTTTGAACGCCGCCCGAGCAATTACCCATGCGCAATTGCCCATCCAGGTGCAAGCGTTGCAAGGTCTCGGTCACGCGCTGATCAACGTTCCAGCCGTCTTGGGCTTCGATGGCAGTTTGCAAGGCATTGAGGTCGCCTTCGCCCTTTGAAAACGCATCGATCATGGTCAGCATTTCGCCAAGACCTGAGCGCACCGCTTCATAAACCGTGATCTCGGGTGGGAAGTGCGCCTCTTGCGCCACACAGCGGATGCGCAAGCCTTGCTGCACGTGCAGCTGCCCATCGTCGGGTTGTGACCAGCCTGCCAAGAGGCTCAGCAGCGACGATTTGCCCGTGCCATTGCGGCCGATGAGCCCAACGCGTTCACCCATCTCCAGCGAAAACTGGGCGTGATCAAGCAAAGGGACGTGTCCGAACGCAAGTGACGCATTGAGCAGGGTGAGGCAGGCCATGGGTGACGATTATCTGTGCCACCATGGACAGCCCCTCTCCTTAGAGAGTGAGGCTGGTCCTCTGATGCAAGAAGAGGCGTGGCGCTTACATGCTGCGCCGGTACTGGCCACCGACTTCAAACAAGGCTTTGGTGATCTGACCCAGCGAACAGCAACGCACTGCATCCATGAGCACCTCGAACACGTTGCCGTTGTCGATGACGGCTTGCTGCAAACGCTTGAGCATCTCGGGTGCTTGGTCGGCGTGGCGCGTGTGGAAGTCGTGCAAGCGCGTGAGCTGGCTTTGCTTTTCGTCTTCGGTTGAGCGTGCCAGCTCGATGGTTTCCGGCACGGGGTCGCCATGCGGATTGCGGAAGGTGTTCACGCCGATGATGGGGTACTCACCTGTGTGCTTGAGCATTTCGTAATGCATGCTCTCTTCTTGGATCTTGCTGCGTTGGTAGCCGGTTTCCATGGCACCCAGCACGCCACCGCGTTCGGCAATGCGCTCAAACTCGCCGAGTACGGCTTCTTCAACCAGTTCGGTGAGTTCGTCAATGATGAAAGAACCTTGGTTGGGATTCTCGTTTTTGGCCAGACCCCATTCGCGGTTGATGATGAGCTGAATCGCCATGGCACGCCGCACCGATTCTTCGGTGGGCGTGGTGATGGCCTCGTCAAACGCATTGGTGTGCAAGCTGTTGCAGTTGTCGTAAATCGCAATCAAGGCCTGCAAGGTGGTTCGGATGTCGTTGAATTGAATCTCTTGCGCATGCAGGCTGCGACCACTGGTTTGGATGTGGTATTTGAGTTTTTGCGAGCGTTCGTTGGCACCGTATTTCTCTTTCATCGCCACGGCCCAGATCCGCCTGGCCACACGGCCAAGCACAGAGTATTCGGGGTCCATGCCGTTGCTGAAGAAGAACGACAGATTGGGCGCGAAGTCGTCGATGTGCATGCCTCGCGCCAAATAGGCTTCCACAAAGGTGAAGCCATTGGAGAGCGTGAAGGCCAGCTGGCTAATGGGGTTCGCACCGGCCTCGGCAATGTGATAGCCGCTGATCGAGACGCTGTAGAAGTTGCGCACGTTGTGGTGCACAAAGTAATGAGCAATGTCACCCATGACTTTGAGGCTGAACTCGGTGGAGAAGATGCAGGTGTTTTGACCCTGATCTTCTTTGAGGATGTCGGCCTGCACCGTGCCGCGCACATTGGCAAGCACCCATTCGCGGATCTTGGCGCTTTCGGTCTCGGTCGGGTCGCGACCGTTGTCGGTCTTGAATTTCTCAAGGTTTTGATCGATGGCGGTGTTCATGAACATCGCCAAGATGGCGGGCGCAGGGCCATTGATGGTCATGGACACGCTGGTGGTCGGGTTGCACAGGTCAAAACCCGAATACAACACCTTCATGTCGTCCAGCGTGGCAATGCTCACGCCTGAGTTGCCCACTTTGCCGTAAATATCGGGGCGCAAGTCGGGGTCATTGCCATAAAGCGTGACCGAGTCAAAAGCAGTAGAGAGGCGCTTGGCGGCCATGCCCTCGCTCACCAACTTGAAGCGGCGATTGGTTCTGAAGGCATCGCCCTCGCCCGCAAACATGCGGGTGGGGTCTTCGCCTTCGCGCTTGAACGCAAATGTGCCCGAGGTGTAGGGGAAGCTGCCCGGCACATTGTCAAGCATCAACCATTTGAGCACTTCGCCATCGTCTTCGTACTGTGGCAAAGCCACTTTGCGGATCTTTGAGCCGCTCAAAGAGGTGTAGGTGAGGGCGGTGCGGATTTCTTTATCGCGGATCTTCACGACGTATTCGTCGCCCGAGTAGGCTTTTTGCATGTCGGGCCACTGCGCCAACAGCTTTCGCGCGCTGCCATCGAGTTCATGCTCACGGCTGGCTGCGAGGTCGAGTGCGGCCTCGGCCGCTTTGGCGCGATCTGCTTTCTCAGCCTGCAACATGCGCGCGGCCGCGCGCAGTTGCTGAATCTCGCGCGCCAAGCGCGACTGCTGGATTGCGCGGGATTTGTAATGCCGAACGGAGTCGGCAATTTCAGCGAGGTAACGGGTGCGCGCTGGCGGCACGATGGGCGCTTGGTTGGAGCTGTAGCGCACATCGACGTTGGGCAGCCTTGCGCCTTCAATGCCCAGGCCCAGGGCCTTGAGACGCTCACGAAGCGCCTGATAAAGCGCGGTCACACCATCGTCATTGAAGCGGCTGGCCATGGTGCCAAAAACCGGCATGGTCTGGGGCGTTTCATTCCAAGCTTCGCGATTGCGTTGCACTTGTTTGGCCACATCGCGCCATGCATCCTGAGCGCCCTTTCGGTCGAATTTGTTGATCGCCACAAATTCAGCAAAGTCGAGCATGTCGATTTTTTCGAGCTGGCTGGCTGCGCCAAATTCGGGCGTCATCACGTACAGCGGCACATCCACATGCGGGACGATGGCGGCATCGCCTTGACCAATGCCTGAGGTTTCAACGATCACCAGATCGAAGCCCGCACATTTGCAAGCGGCAATCACATCGGGCAAAGCTGCGCTGATTTCGCTGCCAAAGTCGCGCGTGGCCAATGAGCGCATGAAGATGCGTTGGCTCGCTTCGGTCGACGACCCCGATTGAGACCAAGGGCCGATGGCGTTCATGCGGATGCGGTCACCCAGCAATGCGCCGCCGCTCTTACGCCGCGAGGGGTCTATGGACACCACGGCCACGCGCAAGCGGTCGTTTTGGTCCAGGCGCAGACGGCGAATGAGTTCATCGGTCAGCGAGGACTTGCCTGCGCCGCCAGTGCCAGTGATGCCCAATACGGGAACGCGGCGCTTGTCCGCTTGATCCATCAAGGTCTTGCGCAAACCATCGGTCACGGTCTGGTTTTCAAGGGCAGAGATCAAACGCGACAAAGACCGCCAAGCTGAATCGGTATGGCCTTGCAGAGATGCCAATGCGGCATCGTCCCAAGCTGCGGTGGCCAAGTCGCAGCGCATGATCATCTCGCCGATCATGCCTTGCAAGCCCATGCGCTGACCGTCTTCTGGGCTATAGATGCGCGTCACGCCATAGGCATGCAACTCGCGAATTTCTGCCGGCACGATCACCCCGCCGCCGCCGCCAAAGACCTGAATGTTTTCGCCTCCCCTAGCGCGCAATTGGTCGATCATGTATTTGAAGTATTCGACGTGCCCGCCCTGGTACGAACTCACGGCGATGCCTTGGGCATCTTCTTGAAGGGCCGCAGTCACCACTTCGTCCACCGAACGGTTATGGCCCAGGTGAATGACTTCAGCGCCCATGCTTTGCAAGATGCGGCGCATGATGTTGATGGCGGCATCGTGGCCATCGAACAGGCTGGCTGCCGTGACAAATCGAACTTTATGCTGAGGGCGGTATTCGGCGAGAGCTTTGAATTCGGCAGACAAATCGGTCATGTCGTACTCCTAGGGGGGCTGGATGTGACGTTACGTAACGTCAATCATACTGGCCTGAGGCTTCCTGGCCAGGATGTCGGAAATCAGGCTTTCATGGGCCAAGGCAAACCGCAGCAAATCGGCTTCGCCCATGGGTTTGCCGATCACTTGAAGGCCCATGGGCAGGCCGTTGGGGCCAAAACCTGCAGGCAGGCTGATTGCGGGCAGTCCGCCCAAAGTGGCGTAAATCACCACTTCCATCCAGCGGTGGTAGGTGTCCATGCTGACTTCGCCCTTGGCGGTGAGGATCTGTTGGGGCCAACGCCATTCGATGGGGAAGGGCCAGACTTGCGCAGTGGGGAGCACCAAGAAGTCGACTTGCTTGAACAGGCTCAGCAGGTGGTGATAGAAACGCGTTCGTTCGACGCTGGCCGCCAAAAAATCGTTGGCGCTCAGGCCTTGGGCTTGGTCGGCTTCCCACAATGCCTCGGGTTTCATCTTGGCCCGGTTGGCGGGTTGCAGCAAAAAAGGGGTCAGTCTGGAGGCCACCAGAACTTTGCGCCAAGCCAGCCAGCATGACCAGATGCG
>JBEAMY010000281.1:0-5590 GCA_041165725.1 Pseudomonadota bacterium | reverse complement strand
CCGGTGCCCGCAGGCCCAATGCCAAAGGTGATGTCGTGGGCAGCGATGTTTTGCAAGTACAAGGCCTGGTTGCTGGTTCTGGCGCGCAGGTCGGCGCGACGCGTGACCAGTTCAACCGCACCGTCTTCGGCGCTGGCCATCAGGCCATCGTCACCGGCCAGCACCAATTGCACCTGATGGGCATCGATGGGCCGCCTGGCCATTTCGTACAAGGCCTGCAACACCTGCAAAGCCCGCTCGCATCGGGCCTTGGCCCCTTCAAGCCGAAACAGTGCATCGCGCCGGGTGATCTTGACCTGGCAACTCAGGGCAACCAAATCGATGTGCGAATCCATGGGCCCGCACAGGTGGGCCAAACGTGGGTTGTTGGCCGGCAAAAATTCGTGTTTGAGAATCAAGTCGATAATCCAGTGCAAAACCCAATGATAGGCAAACATGATTGGACGCTTGCAAGGCACCCTCGTCGAAAAAACGCCTCCCACGGTCATGGTCGATTGCGCCGGGGTAGGTTATTTGGTCGACGTGCCCATGAGCACTTTTTTTCAATTGCCCGAGACGCGGCAACCCGTCACCTTGCTCATTCACATGGTGGTCAGAGAAGATGCTCACGTCTTGTTTGGCTTTGCCAGCGCACCTGAGCGAGACGCCTTTCGTCAATTGATCCGCATCTCCGGCGTGGGCCCGCGCACCGCCTTGTCCATCTTGAGTGGGCTGAGCGTGGCCGATTTGGTTCAGGCCGTGGCCCGTCAAGAAGTGGCGCGACTGGTCAAAGTGCCCGGCATCGGTAAAAAAACCGCAGAACGGCTTTTGCTCGAACTCAAGGGCAAGATGGCAGATGCCATTCACGAGGGCCCCGCAGTCGCTGCCTCGGCCACGTTTGATGACATAGCCCAGGCCTTGGTGGCTTTGGGCTATTCGGACAAAGAGGCGTCTCAAGCCCTCAAGGCCTTGCCCGCCGAGGTCAGTGTGAGTGAAGGCATCAAACTTGCGCTCAAGGCACTGAACTCATGAGCATTCACCTCGATCAATTTGAAGATCCCGATGCCTCTCGCATGGTGTCGGCACGTGTGGCGCATCCCAACGAAGAGGCCATTGAGCGGGCTTTGCGCCCCAAATTGCTTAACGACTATGTGGGCCAGGTCAAAGTGCGCGAGCAACTCGACATCTTCATGGGTGCAGCCAAAAAACGTGGCGAAGCCTTGGACCACGTGCTGCTCTTTGGCCCACCTGGCTTAGGCAAAACCACGCTCTCTCACATCATTGCCGAAGAACTGGGCGTGAACCTGCGCCAGACCAGTGGCCCGGTGCTTGAAAAGCCCAAAGACCTCGCAGCCCTACTCACCAATCTGGAGCGAAACGATGTGCTCTTCATCGACGAGATCCATCGCCTCTCACCCGTGGTCGAGGAAATCCTTTATCCGGCGTTGGAGGACTATCAGATCGACATCATGATTGGCGAAGGCCCGGCTGCACGGTCCATCAAACTGGATTTGCAGCCCTTCACTCTGGTGGGTGCGACCACCAGAGCGGGCATGCTCACCAATCCTTTGCGCGATCGCTTTGGCATCGTGGCCAGATTGGAGTTTTATTCGCCGCTTGAACTGCAACGCATCGTGGTCCGCAGCGCGGGCTTGTTGAAGGTGTCCATTGACGAACCGGGCAGCCTTGAAATCGCCAAGCGCTCGCGCGGCACGCCGCGCATTGCCAATCGATTGTTGCGCCGTGTGCGCGATTACGCCGATGTCAAAGCCTCAGGCCACATCGACGCCGAGGTGGCGAACAAAGCCTTGGCCATGCTCGATGTGGACCCACAGGGCTTTGATGTGATGGACCGCAAATTGTTGGAAGCCGTGATCCACCGATTTGATGGCGGCCCAGTGGGTCTGGACAACATCGCTGCCAGCATCGGCGAAGAGCCCGGCACGATAGAAGATGTGATCGAGCCCTATTTGATTCAGCAGGGGTATTTGCAGCGCACGCCGCGTGGACGAGTCGCCACGTTGGCGGCTTTTCGCCATCTCGGTGTGGCGCCGCCTCAAGCCGCAGGCGGTTTATTCAGCGAATAAGCCAAGCACCGTGCAGCTCAGAGCCGGGCTGTTTTAAGCGCTGGTTTCGTCCTTGGTTTGGCGCTCCAAATGGGATGCGTCGGCCCAGCCCACCAATTGCAAACGCCCATCGCTCCAAATCATGCGGTTGATGGTGGCGTTGCCAATCGTCCAAGTGCGGTCTGCATGCAGATGTTGGCCTGTGGCCTCGCGATACCAGATGTCCAACACGCCGCCGTGCGCCACCCAGACCACGGTTTTGCCCAGTTGCTGGCGCGCCATTTCATGCGTGCGTTGCATCACTCGCTGACTGAATTCAGTGAGCGATTCACCACCACGTGGCGACCATTGCGGATCGCGCGCCTTCCACAGCTTGTGGTCATCAGGCCATTGGGTTTCTATGTCTCGCCAAGTCAGCGCTTCAAAATGACCAAAGTGGCGCTCGCGCAAGGCCTGATGGGTTACGGGTTCCAGACCGTGGTGTCGGGCGATCGCGCAAGCGGTGTCCAAGGCACGGCTCAAGTCGCTGCTGTGGACTTCGTCAATCGGGGCATCGGCCAGAGCTCGGCCCACTTGTTCGGCCTGCCAGCGGCCCGTTTCGTTCAAAGGGATGTCGGAGCTGCCCTGGATTCGGGTCTCCACATTCCAGTCGGTTTCGCCATGCCGAATGGCAATGATTTGGGTGTAACTTTGGTTCATGGGGGCAGTTTAAGACTTGTCGGACAATGCACCCATGAACGAAAGTGCGACGAATTTGCCCAAGGGCCAACTCACCCGAATGGCCATCATCGACGCCTCATTGAGGTTGGCCACTCAGGTGGGGCTAGAAGGCCTCAGCATTGGCGCGGTGGCCGAGATGATGAACATGAGCAAGTCAGGGGTGTTTGCCCATTTCGGCTCACGCGAAGCCCTGCAGCAAGCCGTCATCCATGCCTATCACTTGAGCTTCGAGGCCAATGTGTTCAGGCCTGCCATGAAGCAGCCGCGTGGCTTGCCGCGCCTGCGTGAACTCATGAACCGCTGGCTGGAGCAACTCGGTTTGGAAATCGATTCCGGCTGCATCTACGTGAGCGGTGCTACCGAGTTTGACGACAGGCCCGGCGCTGTACGCGACACCCTCATCGAGTCGGTCAACATTTGGTTATTGGCCTTGCGCCGCGCTGTGCAGCAATCGATAGAGATGGGGCACCTTCATCCCGAAACCAACCCGCGTCAGATGGCCTCTGAACTCCATGGCCTGGCTTTGGCTTTGCATTTCGAGGGGCGTTTTTTGCGCGATGACGAAGCGATGGACAGGGCCCGTCGTTCTGTGACTCAACTTCTGGCCCGGCACCAGATCACTTTGGAGAATTGAATGTCTGACTTGCTGACCCACGACCAAGACGGCGTGCGCTTCCTCACCCTCAATCGGGTGTCCAAGAAAAACGCGCTCACCAGTGCGCTCTATGCTGAACTGGCCGATGCCATTGAAGCCGCAGTGGCCGATGAGGCTGTGCGCGTGCTGGTGATCCAAGGCCATGAAACCGTGTTCAGTGCGGGTAACGACATTGCTGATTTCGTGCAACGCCCGCCCCAAGACGACCAAGCGCCTGTGTTCCGTTTTCTGCGCGCCATCTCAACTTGCCCCAAGCCAGTGGTCGCAGGAGTGGCGGGTCCGGCGGTGGGCATTGGCACCACCATGCTCTTGCATTGCGACTTGGTCTATGCGGGTGACAACGCGCTGTTTTCCATGCCTTTCGTCAACCTGGGCTTGTGCCCAGAGGCCGCATCCAGCCTGCTCGTTCCACAACGATTGGGCCACGTCCGTGCCGCACAAATGCTGATGCTGGGTGACCCCATTGACGCTCAGACTGCACTCGAATGGGGTTGGGTCAACGCCGTATTGCCGCCTACCGAAGTCAATGCCCAAGTGGAGCGAGTTGCGCTCAAGCTCGCGGCCAAACCCCTGAGTTCAGTCGTCGAGACCAAACGTCTGCTCAAGATGGCCTGGTCTGAGCAAGTCGGCGAGCGCATGAACCAGGAGTCGGTGATCTTTGGCCGCCTGCTTTCTGAACCCGCTGCGCAACAAGCTTTTGCGGCATTCATGACCAAACGCAATTGATCCCCATGACTCTGACACACGGCCCCGAACTTGATCCCGAATTTGCTGAAGGCATTCGGGTGATTTGCGAAGAACACATCGTCTTCAACAAAGTCCTAGGACTCAAACTCACCCACCTTGGTGGCGAAGCCGTCACGGCGCGCATTGACATGAGGGACGACTTGGTGGGGCATTTCCAGTACAACCGCTTGCATGGCGGTGTCATCAGCGCGGTGCTCGACGCATTGGGCGGCATCGTGTGCATGAATGGCATCGGTGTTCGTCATGCCGACGAACCTGTGATGGAACGGCTCAAGCGCTTTTCCAAACTGGGAACCATCGATTTGCGAATCGACTACCTGAGACCCAGCATTGCGCCTTATTTCATTGCCAAGAGTGAACTCGTTCGTCTGGGCTCGCGCGTGGGCAATACGCGCATGAGTTTTTCTTCCCCAGACGGCAAGCTGCTGGCCAGCGGTTGCGGTGCCTACATCGTGTCTTGATCGATCGCGCGCTGGGGCTCAGCTTCACGCTGGGTCGCGAGGAATGGCTCGAGGCCGGCCCGATTCGTCAATTGCCACATAGGTGAGCTGTGCTTCGGTGACCTTGATGTATGAGCCTTGTTGACTGAAACGCTCGGCATAAACCTCAACCTGCACAGTGACCGAGGTGTTGCCCACGCGGTGGATGCGCGAATAAAAACTCAGAATATCGCCCACGCGAACGGGTTGCTTGAAGATGAATTCGCGAACGGCCACGGTGGCCATGCGCCCCCTGACCAAACGTGCTGGAAGTACGGCGCCTGCCAAGTCCACCTGAGCCATGACCCAGCCACCAAAAATATCGCCATTGGCATTGCAATCGGCGGGCATGGGAATCACCTTCAGCACCAATTCGGCATCGGTGGGCAAGGTTTTGACGCGGGTGTCATTTGAATCATCTGGGGTTGTGGCGTTCACAGGCAAAATCCTCACATTGAATTCAATGCATTCTGCACCATGCGCCACCACTCGCACTCCGATGTGCCTCCCGCTTCCTCCAAAAGAACCCGATCCGATTGGGAAACCCTGTCCAAGCTTTTCCCCTACCTTTGGCTTTACAAGTGGCGGGTGATCCTGGCTTTGACTTTCATGATCGGAGCCAAACTGGCCAATGTGGGCGTGCCCTTGTTGCTCAAGCAACTCATCGATGCGATGACGCTCACGCCGACTCAAGCGATTTTGGCCGTGCCCGTTGCGCTGTTGGTGGCTTACGGTTTGCTCCGCTTGTCGGTGTCGGTCTTCACCGAATTGCGCGAGTGGGTGTTTGCTGAAGTCACTCAAGGCTCGGCCAAGCGAATGGCCTTGGAAGTTTTTGAGCACTTGCATGCCCTGAGCCTTCGCTTTCACCTCGAGCGTCAAACCGGCGGCATGAGCCGAGACATTGAGCGTGGCGTCAGGGGTTTGGAGTCTTTGGTGTCTTACTC
>JBEAMY010000280.1:0-4615 GCA_041165725.1 Pseudomonadota bacterium | reverse complement strand
CCATCAAGCGTCAGCACGATGTCTCCGCAGTCGACAAACTCATGATTTCCTCTGCACCTGCCCGCAAAGACACCAAGCTGGCGATCATGAAATTCTTCAGCAATGCGCGCTTGCATGAGCTTTATGGTTCGACAGAAGCGGGATGGGTCACCTTGCTCAGGCCCGATGAGCAAATCGATCATTTGGGGTCGGTAGGGCGCGAGTGGGCGGGCTCTGGCCCGATTCGATTGCTCGACGAAAACTCGCGCGAAGTGCCCGATGGCGAAGTGGGCGAATTGTTTTCATGGACGCCATACGCCTTTGACGGCTACTGGAAAAGTCCAGAAAAAACGGCAGAGTCTTTTCGGGGCAATTGGTGTTCGGTGGGCGACATGGCCAGGCGCGATGAGCACGGATTCATCCACCTCGTGGATCGCAAGAGCAACATGATCATTTCGGGTGGCGAGAACATTTACCCATCAGAGGTCGAAGGCGTGATCGGTTCATGTCCAGGCGTGCGCGATGTGGCCGTGATCGGTGTGCCTCATGAGAAGTGGGGCGAGGCGGTTCATGCAGTGGTGGTTTTGCACGATGGTGAGGTCCTGACTCAAGAAGAGCTCATTACTTGGTGTCGCAATCGCATGGCGGGTTTCAAGCGGCCACAGTCGGTGAGTTTCATCGCTGATGGTGAGATGCCGAGAAATGCCACAGGCAAGATCTTGCATCGCATCCTCAAAGCCCAGTTTCAATCTTTAAGCGAGCCCGTGGCTGAGCATCACTGATGATGGGCTAGACTCGATTGCATGAAAGCCCTGTCTCTACAACCCAATCTGGTGGATCAAGTCAGAGAAGCCTTGCTCGAAGAAGTGGTCTCAGGCCGGATCAAGCCGGGTGAACGCATCATTCAGGAACAAATTGCACAAGCCTTGGGCGTCTCCAGGCAACCTGTTCAGCAAGCCATGCTCCTCTTGAGGAACCAGGGCTTGCTCAATGACGCACCGGGCCGGGGATTGATCGTGGCCAAACTTGACCCCGAGCATGTGCGCCACATTTATGAAATACGCGCGGCCATTGAAGCTCTGGCGTGTGCAAAGGCCGCTCAGCGCATCACTGAAAGCGACTTTGAGCGGGGTGACGAACTCATTCTTGCTGGTCGACAAGCGGTGCTCAGTGGCGCAGTGGCTCAGATGATTGCGGCAGACATCCGGTTTCACGAGTTCATCTATGAGTTGTCGGGTAACCCATTGATTGCATCGACCATGGCCACCCACATGAGTTACACGCAGCGTGTGATGGGCGAGGTGTTGATCAAAGATCAGCAGCCTCGCGACATTTGGGACCAGCACGAACAAATCTGGCAAGCCATTCGCTCACGACAAATTGAGCTGGCTCAGAGCAGAGCGACTCAGCATTTGATGCTGGCGTGTGATTTCATGATTCAACGCCTTGATGAAGTCGGTGCCTTGGATTGATCATGGCATCGGGTTAAACCCGAATTTGCTGAACGATTAAGCAACCAACCTCGCTAAATCCTCATTCATCTGTTAAAAAAGCAGCATGCGGTCAACAATTGACCGCTTTATTCAGGAGACATTGAATGATTCCCTCTTTTCGACGATGGCTGGGTTTGGCTGGATTTGCCTTGATGGTTTGCAGTGCAAGCGCACAGGCGGAAACTTTTCGATGGGCGGCACAAAACGACATCTTGACCTTGGACCCGCATTCTCAGAACCATGCAACGACCAACAACATCGTTAGCCATTCCTACGAAACATTGGTTCGCTATGACAAAAACTACAAACCAGAACCAGCACTGGCCACAAGCTGGAACCTCATCAACCCTTCCACCATGCGATTCAATTTGCGTCGCAATGTGAAGTTTCAGGACGGAAGCCCATTCACCGCTGACGATGTCATCTTCTCTTTTGAGCGCTCTCGTGTTCCCCCCAGCACCACTGGCATCTATGTCGCAGGTGTCAAAGAGATCAAGAAAATTGATGATCACACCATCGATGTGATCTCCGAGGGGGCCAATCCCGTCCTGCTCAACAGCTTCACCTACTTCTTCATCATGAACAAAGCTTGGGCGGTCAAGAATCGCACCGAGAAGGTTCAGGATTACAAAGCCAAGGAAGAAACCTACGCATCTCGAAATGCGAACGGCACTGGCCCCTACATCATCAAGGAATGGTTGCCTGATCAGCGCGTCGTGATGACGGCCAATAAAAACTGGTGGGGCAAGATGGAAGGCAATGTCACCGACGTCATCTATACCCCCATCAAATCCGATCCCACCCGTGTGGCGGCCTTGATCGCCGGTGATGTGGATGCTGTGACCGATCTGCCCACCCAAGACGTCCCGAGGTTGCGCAACACCCCGGCGCTTTCTGTTTTGGATGGCCCCGAAGTCAGAACCATCTTCATCGTTCTGGACATGGGCGATGAGCTCAAACATGGCACCAAGGGTCCTAATCCTTTCAAGGATTTGCGTGTCCGCCAAGCCCTCAACATGAGCATTGACCGCGTGGGCATTCAGCGCACCATCATGCGCGGTTTGTCGATCCCTGCAGCGCTGATGGTTGCACCTGGTGTCAATGGCTATTTAGAGTCTGCTGACAAGCCTGTGGCCGTCAACATTGAAGGTGCGAAGAAATTGCTGGCTGATGCGGGTTTCCCCAATGGCTTTGAGTTCACTCTTGACTGCCCCAATAACCGCTATGTGAACGACGAAGAAGTCTGCCAGGCTGTGGTCAACATGTGGGCGCGAATTGGAGTCAAGACAAAACTTAATGCCATGCCCTTCGCCACTTTTGCCACCAAGTTCCAGGCCTTTGATTCCAGTGCATACCTCTTGGGATGGGGCGTGGCCACTTATGACGCTCAATACACCTTGCAATCGCTCATTCGCACCCGTGCCAGCGGAGCCGATGGCAATTTCAACTTCGGGCGCATCAGCCATGCACCTCTGGATGCCTTGGTTGACCGCATGAAGGCTGAAGCGAATCCCCAGGTTCGTGACAAACTCATCCGAGAAGCCTTGGACATGACTCGCGATCAGGTTTTGGCTTTGCCCCTGCATCATCAGATGCGCCCCTGGGCCATGAAAAAAGGCGTGACCATGGTGCACAACTCCAACGATGCACCAAAGATGATCTACGTGACAGTGAAGAAGTAAGCCGAGCCAACCCTGCGCAGGATTTATTCCTGTGCGTGGTGGCAAGCGATCTGAATGCCCTTGAAACTGCGTAATTCAGGCATTTGCGATTTGCAAATGTCAGTGGCTTGAGGGCAACGAGGGTGAAACGCACAGCCGCTGGGCGGTGAAAGCGGATTAGGCACTTCGCCTTGAATGGGGACTCGCGATTGCGGTCCCTTTTTCATTTTGGGAATGGCGGCCAGCAACATCTGGGTATAGGGATGGCGCGGCTCGCTGAAGAGCTGAGGGGTGGGGGCCAACTCAACCAATCGTCCCAAATACATCACACCAACGCGATCGCTCACATGTCGAACCACGGCCAAGTTGTGCGAAATGAAGAGGTAAGTCAAGCCCCGTTCGGCCTGTAGGTCTTTCATCAGGTTCAACACTTGAGCCTGAACGCTCACGTCCAAAGCCGAGGTGGGCTCATCGCACACCAGAAACTCCGGTGAAACCGCCAAAGCTCGTGCAATCGAGATGCGTTGCCGTTGACCGCCAGAGAACTGATGCGGGTACTTGATGGCATCTTTGGGATTGAGTCCAACCGAGGCGAGCAAGTCTTCAACGGCTTGAACCTGTTGTGCGTTGCTGAGTTCGGGGCGATGCACTTGGAGCGGTTCTGCAACGATGTCAAATACTCGCCAGCGGGGGTTCAAGCTGGCATACGGATCTTGAAAGATCATTTGCATGCGTCGGCGCAAGGCCTGAGCCTGCGATGAGGCCAAGGTTTTGTGCAGGTCTTGTCCATCAAACGCAATCTGACCTGCACTGGGGGCATACAAGCCCACGAGCAGCCTGGCCAGTGTGCTTTTGCCACATCCTGACTCACCCACCAAAGCCACCGTTTCGCCTTGTCGAATTTGAAGGCTGACGTCGCTCACGGCATGAACCCATTTTTTAGGCTCGCGGTTGATCAAGCGCTGCAGGAATGGCGCAGAGACGTCAAACTGCTTGCTCAGGCTTTGAACATCGATCAGTGGAGTCGTGCTCATGCGCGTGAGTCCTCAGTATGCGGCCATGAAATGGGGTGCCAGCACGCCAGCTGGGAAATGCCATCGGCTTGGTTTTCTAGCGGTGGCACATGGGTTTTGCATTGGGTCTGCGCGAATTCACAACGCAGGTGGAATGCGCATCCACTGGGCATGTCGTTGAGGCGAGGCATGTTGCCGGGTACATGATGCAAGCGCTCCACGCTGCCGTCTATTCGAGGAATGGAAGCCATCAGCCCTTGGGTGTAGGGATGGCAAGGTTGGTGAATGATTTGATCGACCTTGCCGGTTTCCACCACCCGACCCGCGTACATGACCGCAACACGGTCGCAGGCCTCAGCAATCACACCCATGTCGTGGGTGATGAGCATGATGGCCGCCTTGTGCTCTCGGCAGACTCGAATCAAAAGCTCGATGATCTGAGCCTGAATCGACACATCAAGCGCAGTGG
>JBEAMY010000279.1:0-3387 GCA_041165725.1 Pseudomonadota bacterium | reverse complement strand
ATCCGTAGTCGGTTTGGCCAGCAATGTGGCGCTCATCAGACGGATGGGCGTAAAAACTATGCACGAAGTAGAAAAACGATCCGTCAGGCACTTTGGCCCATACGGGGTGCGACTGGTGTTGCACCACCGAGTTCCATCCCATTTGAGGGACTTTGTACCGGCTGCCATCGGGCTGGGTCATGCCCTCCAGGCGAAAGCGAACCACCTCGCCGGGGATCACGCCCAAGGCGGGTGTGCCCGCTTCGGTATCGCCTTCTTCACTGTGGTTCAGCAGCATTTGCATGCCCACGCACACGCCAAATGAGGGTTTGGTGGTCAAGGCCTCCATCACGGCCTCGCGCAGGCCAGACGCATTGAGCGCACCCATGCAATCGGCCATGGCACCTTGCCCCGGCAACACCATGCGTTCAGCTTGGCGCACTTGCTCGGGTTCGTGCGTCACCACAACGTCGTGACCGGTGTGCGCCGCCACGTGCATCACTGCCTGAGCCACCGACCGCAAATTGCCCATGCCGTAATCGACCACAGCAACCACCGGTTTGGCCATCAGAGCGAGCCTTTGGTCGAGGGGATTTGATGGGCGGCGCGTTCATCGACCGTGACCGCCTGACGCAACGCACGGCCAAAAGCCTTGAACACGGTCTCGGCTTGGTGGTGCGCGTTTTCACCGCGCAGGTTGTCGATGTGCAGGGTCATGAAGGCGTGGTTGACCAAGCCCTGAAAGAACTCATAGGTGAGTTGGGTGTCGAACTGGCCAATCATGCCGCTCTTGAAGGGCACGTGCATTTCAAGACCTGGGCGGCCTGAAAGGTCGATCACGACACGGCTCAAGGCTTCGTCTAGCGGCACATAGGCGTGGCCATACCGCTGAATGCCTTTTTTATCGCCAACGGCTTTGGCGATCGCCATGCCCAGCGTGATGCCCACGTCTTCTACGGTGTGATGGCCATCGATGTGCAAGTCGCCCTTGGCTTCGATCTCCAAGTCGATCAGGCCATGCCTGGCGATTTGCTCCAGCATGTGATCAAAAAAACCGATGCCGGTGGATAGTTTGGAGTGACCCGTTCCGTCCAGGTTGACCTGGACACGGATTTGGGTTTCCTTGGTGTCGCGACTCACCTGGGCAATTCGAGCGTTCATGGGCAAATCCAGTTCAGGGGGTCAGCAAAGTCGTTGAAGGGCGCTCATCAACTGTTCATTCTCTTGGGGCGAGCCCACAGTGAGACGCAAACAATTGGCCAGCAAGGGATGCATTTTAGAAACGTTCTTGACGAGCACCTTGCTCGCCTTGAGCCCCTCGAAGATGCGGGCCGCATCGGGGAAACGCACCAAGATCATGTTGGCTTCACTGGGAAAAGGCGTCACGCCCGGCAAGGCCTGCAAGGCCTTGAAGAGTTGGGCTCTTTGTTCGCGCAGCACCTGAGCTTGTTGGGCAAAGACCTCGGCGTGCTCCAACGCGAACAAAGCGCATTCGCTGTTGAGCACGCTGATGTTGTAGGGCGGGCGCACCTTGTCGATCTCGGCGATCAGCGCAGCCGGGCCAATCATGTAGCCCAAGCGCACACCGGCCAATCCAAACTTGGACAGCGTTCTCATGAGCAGCACATGCGGGTGCGCCGCCATGCGATCGATGTAGCTTTTGCTGGCAAAGGGCTGGTAGGCCTCGTCCATCACCACCAAGCCGCCTTGTTGGCCCTGTGCGTTCACGATGGCCTCGATGGCCGCGTCGTCCCACAAATTGGCGGTGGGGTTGTTGGGGTAGGCCAGATGAACGATGGACGGTTTGTGTTGTTCGATGGCAGCGAGCATGGCGGGCAAGTCCAACTCGAAGTCTGCCGTGAGCGGCACGCCGTGGAAGGCCAGGCCTTGCAGTTGGGCACTCATGGCGTACATCACAAAACCGGGCACTGGCGCAAGAATGCTGGCGCCCGGCACATCGCACGCCATGGCCAGCAAAGAGATCAATTCATCAGAGCCATTGCCCAACATGAGTTCGTAGCCCGAAGGCATGCCCACGTGTTGGGCCAAGGCCTTGCGCAAGGCATGCACGCCCTCACCGGGGTAGCGGTTGATGGCCAGCCGACCCAAGCGCTCTCCCAAAGCCGTTTGCAAATGCGGCGGCAGGGTGAAGGGGTTTTCCATCGCGTCGAGCTTGATCATGCCCGCCGAATCCTGAATGGCATAGGCCTGCATGGACTGAACGTCCTGGCGAATGCGCGCGCGCAATTTGGGGTTGAGGCTCATGATGGCTTTCTCATGGGTGGAACCTCGTTGAGGCGCAATTCAGCCGCCCGCGCATGGGCTTGCAAACCTTCGCCATAAGCCAGTTCGGCAGCGATGCGGCCCAAGTGCTGGGCACCGGTTTCGCTCACCTCGATCAGGCTGGATCGCTTTTGAAAATCGTAGACGCCCAGTGGCGAAGAAAAGCGGGCCGTCCCACTGGTGGGCAAAACGTGGTTGGGGCCAGCGCAGTAATCGCCCAGCGACTCGCTGGTGAAAGCACCCAGGAAAATCGCGCCCGCATGCTTGAGCAAAGGCTCCCAACGATGGGGGTCACGGCTTGAAATCTCCAAGTGCTCGGGCGCAATGCGATTGCTGATGGCGCAGGCCTCTTGCATGTCGCGCGTGAGGATGAGTGCACCTCGGTCCTTAAGCGACTTGGCAATGATGTCGCGGCGCGGCATCTCGGGCAGCAAGCGGTCAATCGCAGACTGGACCGCATCGATGTAGGCCGCGTCGGGGCAAAGCAAAATGCTTTGCGCGAGCTCGTCGTGTTCGGCTTGGCTGAACAAATCCATCGCCACCCATTCGGCGGGCGTGGTGCCATCGGCCAGCACCAAAATTTCGGAAGGGCCAGCGATCATGTCGATGCCCACGGTGCCGAACACGCGCTTCTTGGCGCTGGCCACATAAGCATTGCCAGGGCCTGTGATCTTGTCGACCTTGGGGATGGTGGCCGTGCCAAACGCCAAAGCCGCCACGGCTTGCGCGCCGCCAATCGTGAACGCGCGGCTCACACCTGCCACGTGCGCCGCCGCCAACACCAAGGGGTTGCGAACACCGTGAGGGGTGGGCACGACCATGATGATGTCTGGCACGCCAGCGACGTGTGCGGGAATCGCATTCATCAACACCGATGAGGGATAAGCCGCTTTACCACCCGGCACATAAATGCCCACGCGATCCAGTGGGGTGACTTTTTGACCCAGCAAGTTGCCGTCTTCGTCTCGGTAAGACCAGCTTTCCCCCGAAGCCTTTTTTTGGGCCTCGTGGTAGCTGCGTACCCGCTTGGCCGCTTGTTGCAAGGCATCGCGCTGTGCGGCGGGCAATTGGTCAAACGCCGCTTGCAGTTCAGCTTGCGTGATTTCAAGCGCTGCCAATCGAGGG
>JBEAMY010000278.1:0-7544 GCA_041165725.1 Pseudomonadota bacterium | reverse complement strand
CCTCACCCGCCCCGATGTGGTGACCGACATCCACGAGGGCTATTTGCGTGCGGGCGCAGACCTGATCGAAACCAACACTTTTGGCGCCACCACGGTGGCGCAGGCCGACTACGACATGGCGCACCTGGTGCGCGAGATGAACGTGCAAGCCGCGCGGCTGGCCCGCGCCGCCGCAGACCGGCACAGCCAGGCCGACAAGCCCCGCTTTGTGCTCGGCGCTTTGGGGCCCACGCCCAAGACCGCCAGCATCAGCCCCGATGTCAACGATCCGGGCGCACGCAACGTGGATTTCGAGACCTTGCGCGCGGCCTATCACGATCAAGTGCTCGCCCTCATGGAAGGCGGCGTCGATGGCTTGCTGGTCGAAACCATTTTCGACACGCTCAATGCCAAGGCGGCCCTCTTTGCGATTGATGAGTGCTTTGAGCAAACCGGAGAGCGCTTGCCACTGGTCATCAGTGGCACGGTGACCGATGCCTCGGGCCGTTTGCTCAGTGGCCAAACGGTGACGGCGTTTTGGCACAGCGTGCGCCATGCCCAGCCCTTGGCCATCGGCCTCAACTGTGCGCTGGGCGCAGCTCTCATGAAGCCCTACATCCAGGAGCTCGCGCGCGTGGCGGGCGACACCTTCATCAGCTGCTACCCCAATGCCGGTTTGCCCAATCCCATGAGCGAAACCGGCTTTGACGAAACCCCTGCAGACACCAGCCGATTGCTTGACGAGTTCATGCGCGAGGGTTGGATCAACATCGTGGGGGGCTGCTGTGGCACCACGCCGGAACACATTCAGGCCATCGCGCAATGTGCGCTGCACAGACCCGCGCGCGCCCGTGCGGGATTGCGCGAACTGGTGGGTCAAGAGAGCAGGGTGTAGCGCAAGGACTCATCCACATTGGGATGGGTCAGCAGCCGATAAAAAAACCGGTTGAAGCGCCGCTGAGTGAGCTGGCTCATGGCCACAGGCGCAGAACCCGGTTTGATGTGGCGCAGCTCCATCAGGCTTTGAAAATCATCTAAAAAGAGCCGGTGGTCTTCAGCCCAAACATCCTCAAAACCAGGCCCGGCAATGCATTTGGCGACCCTTTCAAGCGGCGTCAACTCGCACAGGGCGAGCACGTCGTCCACTGAGGTGGGCTTGAGGTGCAAGAGGCCGACCATCAACGACTGCAAGACCAAGCGCCAGCCGAACTGGTGCCGTTCCAGGTCGGGATGAACCGCAGCGTGAAGGCACAGCCGATGCCAGCATTCTTGAAGCGCATGAGCTAGGCGTAAAAAAGGCATGTCGGGGTTGGTTTCGCTGGTCAACACCATGTGGTGCTGGATCACCGTGTGCCTGGCCCCTTGCAACAAGGGTAAGTTGGTGATGGGCAGGCCGTCCACCAGCAAGAGCAAATGGTCAGCAATGGGGCGGTCCAAAGATGAACGCTTGAGTTCACTGCCGACAGAGGGCTCAGACAGGTCAATGGGATGAATGAACCGCACGTCTTGCCATGACAGGCCCAGGCCAATTTTTCGGGTGAGCTCCAGAACCTGGGTCAGCCATTCGTGTCGTTGCGACAAGCTGGATAGTTGGGTGGAGTCGCCTTTCAGCAAAACCAGGATTTCAAAGCTGGGCCGCTGCGAACCCCAGGCTCCCACGACCACTGTACCCAGGCCATCACCAGAGAATGGATGCAATTCATTCAAACCTTGCTGAAGTTGTTCGATCTGCCGCATGAAATGCCTCAATCCAGAATCGTAATTGATATTAAAGCATTCATTTTAGGCGGGCTGTTTGGGCCCCGAGCCACTAAAATGACAGCGCTTTCCAAGGAGCGTTGCAGCCCTTTTGACAGGGTCAGGCTTGGTCAGCGCAGATCCTGCAACGACGCTCACCCCATGCATGAGGTGAGCCTTGATGAATTCAAAGACGCGTTCTCCTTCCTCACGCCAAGCGGCGCCGGTTGTGGAGCCCATGCGCTTGTCGGGCCTTGAGCCCGTATCGCTGGACAGCAGCAGTCTTTTCGTCAACATCGGCGAGCGAACCAACGTCACCGGATCGCGCGCGTTTGCCCGCATGATCCTCAACGGCCAATACGAGGAGGCCTTGAGCGTGGCGCGCCAGCAAGTTGAAAACGGTGCGCAAATCATCGACATCAACATGGACGAGGCCATGCTCGACAGCGAGGCCGCCATGGTGCGCTTTCTCAACCTCGTCGCAGCGGAGCCCGACATCGCACGCGTGCCCATCATGGTGGATTCGTCCAAGTGGTCAGTGATTGAAGCAGGCCTGCGATGCATTCAAGGCAAGGGCATCGTCAATTCCATCAGCCTCAAAGAAGGGGTCGAGCCCTTTGTGCGGAAAGCGCGTTTGATTCGCCGCTATGGCGCGGCCGCCGTGGTCATGGCGTTTGATGAAACCGGGCAAGCCGACACACAAAAGCGCAAGATCGAAATTTGTGAGCGCGCTTATCGCATCCTGGTCGACGAAGTGGGTTTTCCGCCCGAAGACATCATCTTCGACCCCAACGTGTTTGCCATCGCCACCGGCATAGAAGAGCACAACAACTACGCCGTGGACTTCATCGAAGCCACGCGCTGGATCAAACAAAACCTGCCCGGTGCCAAGGTCTCGGGTGGTGTGTCCAACGTGAGCTTTTCTTTCCGGGGCAACGACCCGGTGCGCGAAGCCATTCACACCGTTTTCCTCTACCACGCGATTGCCGCTGGCATGGACATGGGCATCGTCAACGCCGGCATGATTGGCGTTTACGACGACCTCGACGCCACTTTGCGCGAGCGCGTTGAAGACGTGGTGCTCAACCGAAGGCCCGACGCCGCAGAGCGTTTGCTCGAAATCGCCGAGCAGGCCAAAGGGGCCAGCAAAGACGCCAGCACGCAACTCGCTTGGCGGGGCACGGAGGAGGCGCCCGCGCCCGTGTCGCAACGGCTCACCCATGCTTTGGTGCATGGCATCACCGACTTCATCGTTCAAGACACCGAAGAGGCGCATCTGGCCATCAAAGCCAGGGGTGGACGTGCGCTAGAGGTGATCGAAGGGCCACTCATGGACGGCATGAATGTGGTGGGCGATCTTTTTGGTCAGGGAAAAATGTTTTTGCCTCAAGTGGTCAAAAGCGCGCGCGTGATGAAGCAAGCTGTGGCCCACTTGGTCCCCGCCATCGAAGCCGAAAAGCAGGCACTGGCTGCCGCCGGTGCCGATGTGCGCAGCAAGGGCAAGATCATCATGGCCACCGTCAAAGGCGATGTGCACGACATCGGCAAAAACATCGTCACCGTGGTGCTGCAGTGCAACAACTTCGAGGTTGTCAACATGGGCGTGATGGTGCCTTGCCACGACATCCTTGCGCGGGCCAAGGTCGAGGGCGCAGACATCATTGGCCTCTCGGGCTTGATCACCCCCAGCCTTGAAGAGATGCAAATCGTCGCTGCTGAAATGCAAAAAGACGATCACTTCCGCATGCGCAAAATTCCGCTCATGATCGGTGGGGCCACGACCAGCCGGGTTCACACCGCTGTCAAGATCTCGCCCCATTACGAAGGACCTGTGGTCTATGTGCCCGATGCATCGCGCGCCGTGGGCGTGGCGTCACAGTTGTTGAGCGAACAAGCCAGCCAGTACATCGCCGAGCTCAACGCAGACGACGAACGCATCCGCGCGCAACACGCCAACAAGCGCACCACGCCGCTCATCAGCTTGGCCGATGCCAGGGCCAATGCGGCGGTGGTCTCGCACGATCACTTGCCGCAACCCAAGTTCTTGGGGCGCCGTGTGCTCAAAAACTTCGACCTCAACGAACTCGCTGAGCACATCGATTGGGCCCCGTTCTTTCAGACCTGGGATTTGGCAGGACCATTTCCGCAAATCCTCAAAGACCCGGTGGTGGGTGAAGAGGCCGTTCGCGTGTTCAGCGATGGCAAGCGCATGTTGAAGCGCTTGATCGAAGGGCGTTGGCTGCAGCCCCAGGGCGTGGTGGCGTTTTATCCCGCCAACCGCCGCGATGACGACATCGTGCTGTGGACCGATGAGCGCCGCACCCAAGAGCTGATGGTGTGGCGTGGCCTGCGCCAGCAAACCGACAAGCCCGTCATCGATGGCGTGCGCCGCCCCAACCGATGCCTGTCAGACTTTGTGGCGCCCATGGGTTTGCCCGATCACGTGGGCCTTTTTGCGGTGACCGCGGGGGCAGAGGTGGAAGCCAAGGCCCAGCAATTCCTCAACGACCACGACGACTACAGCGCCATCATGCTCAAGGCCTTGGCCGACCGCCTGGCCGAGTCGTTTGCCGAGGTCTTGCACCGCCGTGTGCGAACTGACCTTTGGGGCTACGCCCCCAATGAGGACTTGACCGTGCCCGAGCTCATCGCCGAGAAGTACCAAGGCATTCGCCCCGCACCCGGATATCCGGCCTGTCCCGATCACCGCGTGAAAAAAGCCATGTTCGAGGTGTTGGCTTGTGACGAAATCGGCATGAGCCTCACCGAACACTGGGCCATGTTGCCCGCCTCCAGCGTGAGCGGTTTTTATTTGCATCACCCACAGTCGTGCTATTTCAATGTGGGTGCAGTGGGCGACGATCAACTGCAAGACCTCGCTGTTCGCGATGGTGCAGACCGCGCCACACTGGAGCGATCCATGGCGGGTCTTAAAGCCTAAGATCTCGGCGTTGTTTCACCTTTCAACACTCTTCAGCGAGTCACCATGAAAACGCGTTTCACACCGACCCCTTTCATTTCCTCATTCACGAACTTGGCACACCCACTCGTGAGGCCCCTGATGATGTTGGGCCTCGCCATCAGCATGAACCTGCCCGCCCAGGCCCAAAGCGCAAGCCCTGCGCCGAGTGCTGCAACTTCGGCGGTCAACCTCAACAGCCCCGTGGGATTGTGGAAAACCATAGACGACAAAACCGGCCAGCCTCGCTCCATCGTTCGCATCGAAGCCAAGGGCGAAGAGCTGCAAGGTTTCATTCACCAGCGCCTGGACCCCAACGCCAAGCCCGATGCGGTGTGCGCCGCATGCCCCGGTGACCGACTCAACCAACCCATTCAGGGACTCAACATCATCCGAGCCCTCAAGGCCAACCCCAAAGAGCCTGGTGTGTGGGAAGGCGGCAGCATCCTTGATCCCGAAAGCGGATCGGACTACCGCCTCAAAGTGCGGGTGATCGATGGTGGGCAAAAGCTCGAACTGCGCGGCTACGTGGGCATGCCCATGTTGGGTCGCACCCAGACTTGGGTGCGTCAGCAACCCTGACTTCATTGGGCCTCTTTACCTCACAAGCGCACACGGTACTGCAAGGCCTCTGCCATGTGGGCGCGGCTGATGCGCTCGGCAGACGCTAAGTCGGCAATCGTTTGCGCCACCCTTAAACAGCGGTGCACCGAGCGCGCCGACCACGCCAAACGTTCGCAGGCTTGCATGAGCAATTCACGCGCATCGGCCTCAACAGCGAGTTGATCGAGTTCATTCACGTTCAAAGCGCGGTTGGGTTTGCCCTGCCGTTGCAAGGCCAGCGTGAGCGCCGCTTGCGTGCGCGCTTGAACGGTGGCGCTGTTTTCACCCGCAGGCGCTTGCCACACCGATTGCGGGGACTGCGTGGGCACGTTCACGTGCAAGTCGATGCGGTCGAGCAGCGGGCCACTCAGCCGGCCCTGGTAGCGCTGAATTTGATCGGGCGTGCAATGGCAACTGCGGGACGAGCCGAGGTGACCGCAAGGGCAAGGGTTCATGGCTGCCACGAGCACGAACTCTGCGGGGAATTCGGTGCTGTGCCTGGCCCTTGAGAGGGTGATGCGACCGTTTTCGAGGGGCTCGCGCAACGCCTCTAGGGCGGGCCGATGAAATTCGGGCAGCTCATCCAAAAAAAGCACGCCATGGTGGGCGAGCGATGCCTCGCCCGGGCGAGGCGGAACGCCGCCGCCAACCAGAGCAACCGCGGTGGCCGAGTGGTGCGGGTTGCGAAAAGGCCTTCTCCCCCAGTCGCTCATTTGGAAATGGCCGCTCAGGCTGAGCATGGCCGCGCTGTCCATGGCCTCTTGCGCGCTCAACGCAGGCAAGATGCTCACAAAGCGTTCGGCGAGCAAGGTTTTGCCTGAGCCGGGCGGCCCTTGCAACAACACACTGTGACGGCCCGCTGCCGCCACTTCGAGGGCGCGCTTGGCCAGGGCCTGACCTTTGACCTCGCCCCAATCAGGGCCTGTACAACCTGCGCCGGGGTCTGGCCTTAAACCCGCTTCGCCGAGACGCACCCATGCGTTGGGGTCTTCAAGGTCTTCGCCCCGCAAGTGCGCCACCACATCGCGCAAATGCCGCGCACGCCATACCGGTGCACCAGGCACGCACGCTGCTTCTTCGGCGCTCACCGCAGGCAAGACCCACGATTCGTGATCGGCTTGGTGTGGCGTCGCGTTGCCGCTTGCCGCATGAAGCCGCATGGCCAGCGCGCCGCGAATGGGGCGAAGGTCGCCCGCCAAAGACAGTGCGCCCATGAAGCACTTGCCGTGCAAACTTTCCAAGGGCAATTGGCCGCTTGCCGCGAGCAAACCCAGCGCCATGGGCAAGTCAAAACAGCCCGAGTCTTTGGGCAGATCGGCAGGAGCCAGGTTGACGGTGATGCGCCGGTTGCTGGGAAATTCAAACCCCGATTGCTGGATCGCACAACGCACCCGTTCGCGCGCCTCGCGAACTGCGCCCTGAGCCAAACCCACCAGCGTGAAACTGGGCAGACCGTTGGCCAGGTGCACCTCAACATCGATGGGCCAACTTTGCAAACCCAGCAGGGCGCGGCTTTTGACGGTGACCATGCTCATGAACCGTGAACTCCTGATTTGGTGGTCTATCTGAAAGTGAATCTGAAGGGGTCAAAGAGTCTCGATGAGCGGTTCAAGCAGGGGTGAAAGTGCGACTCACTTTGGGGCATGTGTGGCGCACGCGCACCAAAGCCGTGCATTCCCTAGGAACACCTTTGCATTCATTTGCCCCAAAAGAATGCGCCATAAGCGCACACACAGGGGTTTACCCATGTCTAAGGGCTGGCACGGACTCTGCATAAAGGAGTTTTAACCCTCAGTCTCGAAAGGATTCCCCATGAACAAGAACCAACTGCGCACTTTGGCTGCCGCTGCATTGACCGTTTGCTCGCTTCAGGCGCTGGCCGATGAAGCCGCCTCTCCCCTTAGCTTCAATGTGGGTGTGGCCACCGAATACCGTTACCGTGGTCTGGCTCAGTCCAGCTTCAAACCTGCTTTGCAAGGTGGTGCCGATTACGCTTCACCCAGTGGTTACTACATAGGCGCATGGGGTTCCACCATCGACTGGATCAAGGACGATGGCAAGACGGCAGGTGTCAACACGGGCTCAACCAACGTGGAAATCGATCTCTACGGCGGCTACAAGGGCACAACCGCCGAGGGCCTGGGTTTTGACTTCGGCCTTTTGCAGTACTACTACCCCAGCAACAGCTACAGCACCATCACCGGTGCGGCCAATGCCAACACCACCGAAGCCTATGGCGCATTGACGGTGGGCGTGGTCACCCTCA
>JBEAMY010000277.1:0-2902 GCA_041165725.1 Pseudomonadota bacterium | reverse complement strand
CCATCACCGCCCAGTCCATGTTGGTCGACGGCGGCATGGTGATGACCTGAATTTCAAGGAGTTGACATGAAACCCAGACTGCTCAGCGATCGGGCTCCCTATTTGCCCATGACCCAGCGCCCTGCACTTCAAACGCCACATGGCGAACATGTGTTGGCTTGGGTCATCGTCAACGTCGAACATTGGTCGATTGAGCGGGCCATGCCACGCACCGTGCTCTCGCCGCCCATGGGTCAACCGCTGTTGCCCGACTTGCCCAATTGGGCCTGGCACGAATACGGGATGCGGGTGGGCTTTTGGCGTTTGCATCAAGCTTTGGTGAGCCGAGGCATCGTGCCCACCCTCGCCATCAATGGCATTGTTTGCGAAAGCTATCCCCAAGTGGCCGAGGCCGCTTTGCAATCGGGCTGGGAATTCATGGGCCATGGCCATGTGCAAGGCCCCATGCACAAACTCGACGATCAGGCTGCCGCGATTGAGCAATGCATGAGCACCATCGCCAAGTTCACGGGCAAGCGTCCAGTGGGCTGGGAAAGCCCAGGACTTACCGAAACCGAAACCACCATCGACTTGCTCAGTGCGGCTGGCATCGAATACGTGGCCGATTGGGTGCTGGACGAACAACCCACCTGGATTCAAGCCCAGCCCAAGCCGGTTTTGTCAGTGCCCTATACGGTTGAACTCAACGACATTCCCATGATGGCTTTGCAACACCACCGATCCGATGAATTGTTGGTGAGAGGTCAGTTGCAAATGCAACGCATGGCACAAGATGGCGCCAAGCAACCCAGAGTGATGGCCATCAGTGTTCACCCCTACATCACTGGCGTTCCCCATCGCATCGGTTTTTTTGAACAACTGCTCGATGCCGTGCTGGCCCACCCTCACATCAGCTTCATGACTGGCGAGGGCATTTCAAATTGGTATCGCAGCCAGATCAGCGCGCCTGCTGTCCAGACCAGTTGAGAAACAGGTTCACAAGATCGGTGGGGCGCTCGATGCAAGAGAGGTGACCACAGGGGTCAAAAACTTCAAAGCGCGCGCCCTTGACCCGCTCTGCCATGAGTTGCATTTCTGCAGGGGGCGCAGCCCCGTCTTGGGCACCGCTCAAAAAGCAGGTGGGCAAAGTCCATTCGCCCAACCGATCCCACAACTGCATGGTCTTGATGGCATGGGTGCAAGTGGCATAACCTTCTGGGGTTTGTCTGGCGATCATGGCTTTCACTGCCGCCATGGTTTGAGGTTGTCTGGCCTGAACCTCAGGCGTGAACCAACGCGACAAGGTGGGCTCTGCCAGAGCCGACATGCCTTGCTCACGGGCAATCGCTTCGCGCTGATTCCAACCGTCAATGCCAAGCTGATCAATCCGTGCCCTGCAATGGCAAGCCATCAATCCCAAAAGGCGCTGTGGATGATCGAGCGCAGCTTGCATGCCCGTCATGCCACCCAATGACACGCCCAACCACCACACTTTTTCAACGCCCGCAGCATCCAGCACCGCCATGGCATCGAGAGCCAGATCAGAGAGTGAGCTGGGCGCATCTGGGCAGGTGCTGAGGCCATGGCCTCTGTTGTCGTAGGTGATCAAACGGTGCGTGGCAGCCAGTGACTGAACCACCTCAGACCACATCGTTTGATCTGCAGCCAGCGAATTGGACAGCAACACCACAGGACCATGGCTGGCACCCTGAATTCGCCAAGCGATTTGAGCGCCCTGCGGGCGAGTCAGAAGTCCGTGATCTTTGCTCATGAATCAGACCTTGCCCAGCGCCTTCAAGATGCGCTGCGGAGTGAAGGGTTGATCGGTGACGTTGGCCTTCAAAGGAGCCAGCGCGTCGTTGATGGCGTTCATGATGGCACCCGGTGCGCCCGCAGTGCCCGCCTCGCCTGCCCCCTTGGCACCCAGCTCCGATGTGCGGGTCGGCGTTTGCACATGGCCCACCACAATGTCGGGCATCTCGCCCGCCATGGGCACGAGGTAATCGGCCATGGAGCCATTGAGCAACTGCCCCTCATCGCTGTAAATGCATTCTTCAAACAATGCACCACCTATGCCTTGCACGATGCCTCCTCGAATTTGCTCATCGACCAGCATGGGATTGAGGATGGTGCCGCAGTCTTCGACGCACCAGTGACCCAAGAGTTTGACGAACCCGGTATCGGTATCGACTTCAACCCACGAGGCTTGGATGCCGTTGGTGAAAGTGAAACCAAACTCACGAGGCGTGTAGTGACGGGTCACGCTCAATTCGGCCTGAAAGCCCATGGGCAAGGTATCTGGCCTGAAGTAACCCACTCGACCCACTTCCGACAAAGGCATCTTGGCCTCAGCCGTGAGTCGATCGATCACCTGCCCTTCTTTCAAGTCCAGCGTGGCCTTGTCGGTTTGCAAGATCGCCGCAGCGACATCGAGGATGTTGGACTTGAGGCCTTTGGCGGCCTGCAACACGGCCTCGCCGCCAATGCCTGCGCCCCGCGAAGCCCAAGTGCCGCCCCCGTATGGCGTGACTTGCGTGTCGCCCGTGATCAACTTGACTTGCCGTGAGGACACGCCCAAAGCCGTGGCGGCCACCTGCGCAAAAACGGCCTCATTGCCCTGCCCTTGCTCGGTGACGCTCACCAGCACCACGACAGAGCCGGTGGGATCGAGTCGAACTGTGGCGCCATCTTGGGCCGAAATGCGTGCACCACCTACGCCATAAAAAGCAGGCGATGGGTTGGTGACCTCGATCATGGCGGCCAGGCCAATCCCACGGTAAACGCCTTTTTTACGCTGCTCGATTTGATCGGCGCGCAAAGCCTCGTAGTTCATGGTCTTGGCCAGCAAGTCCAGACACTGGTGGTGCGAGAGCTTTTCAAATTTCAAGCCCGAAGGGAAGGTGTAGGGGTAAGCGTCATCGGC
>JBEAMY010000276.1:0-3257 GCA_041165725.1 Pseudomonadota bacterium | reverse complement strand
AAAAGCCCCAACGAGCAAGCTGATGCTGGGTGGGCCAAGCGCTGCGTGCAATTCGCCAAATTTAGCCATGAGCGGGAAGGCCGCCAAACTGGCCAGTGCCAAAAGCAGGGCTTGCCCAGTGACGCCACTGGGGTCGCGGTTTTGAATCAGGTGTCGCCAACCCGTGGTGAAACCAAACCGTGCACCGGCAAGGATCATTCCCATGCCAATGCCCACCAGCCACAACACGGCTTGCCTCACCGAGACCCAGCCCAAAAGGAAAACAAAGAGCAACAAGCCCAACAGGGCCAATCCTTGACGTTTCATGAATCACTCAAACCGCTGTCGGTACCAAAATTGCGCATCCATCCAGAGCTGGCGGACACGTCCGGGTTCATTGGCCATAGGCAGGGCCTGGGGATGCTGGGTCCATTCAACCAAAGAACCCGTGTAGAGCTTGACCTGTGGCAGGCCGAGGACTTCTGACAACATGAACCAATTGGTGGCCGCCAAATGACCGGTGTTGCAAAACAAGACCGTGGGCTTATTGGGGGTGATTTGAAGGTCCTTGGCCAAGTCGCGACTTTGCTGAACGGAAATCAGCTTGGCCCCATCGCGATCAAACCAGCGCTCATTGTCCAGATGGACAGCGCCAGGCAAGGTGCCTGCCGCCTTGGCTTGGGGCACCCGGGTGTTGCCTTTGAAGAAATCGAGGGGACGCGCATCCACCAGCCTGGCCTTTGAGCCTTTCACAAAACCATGAACTTCGTCGGTGGAGGCAAGCCATTGGGTCTGGGCTTGAGGTGAGAAATGGGAGGGGGTGGGCCAGTTGGCAGGCCCTGATTCAAGCGGGAGATTGGCCTCATCCCATGCAAATACGCCGCCTTGCAGCACAGAGAGCTCAGTCAGTCCGAGGTATTTGAGGGTCCAGTAAACCCGAGCTGCTGCACCAAAGTCCAAGGCATCTTCGCCGGTGGAGACCACCACCACATGCTGGTTGGGTTCTATGCCCAGCTTGTTGACCAGGGCCTTGAGCTTGGCCAATTCAGGCACCTGACCGGGGTTGCTGGCAGGCCCTCTCCACTGGTTGTAGGGCGCATTGAGGGAACCGGGAATGTGGTCTTGCTCAAATGAGAATTCATCTCGGATATCGATGAGTCGAATCAAGGCACGACCAGGCTTGGTCGTTTGGGCCTTGAGCGCCTGTTGCAACTGATCGGGTGTGATCAGCGCTGGTGCCGCATGGACGCTGGGCAGAACCAAGGCTAAGAAAAGAGACAACAACACTTTCCACATGATTCGGGTCTGTTGAAGGAGCAAAGTGCACATTTTCGGGGTGAATTGCGCGAGCAATTCGACATTTTGCTCACATCGACATGTGAATCAGTAATAAGTTGTCACCTGACCGATACACTCATAGCGAGTTGTCATGGGGTCGTTGTAGATGTTGTTGCCTCTCATTCGTCGGTTTTCTCGGGTTTTGCTGGCACTGGGTTTGGTTTTGGCCTCGGTAGCGGGGCATGCCGGCCCAAAGTGGCAGATCATGGACCGCGCTTTCTGGATCGATGCCTCTGGAAATGCCGATTTCAATCAGGCCAAATTCGCTTCCTTCACCCCCTACCAAGGCGTTTTGAGTCAAGGCTATTTGTCGGGTGCGTTGTGGGTGAGGTTCACGGTTGCGCCCATGGCTGCCCCAAATCCGAATCCGTCCTCCGCCCATGTGGCCAAGGGACTTCCAGAGGCGCTGAGACCACAACCTCAAGCCAAGATGGAACTGTTGGTTCATCCAACCTACCTCGATGACATTGAGGTCTACGACGAACTGCGACCGGGCGAGGTATTGCGGGGAGGCCAGGCCAAATCTTTGCAGGCAGTTCAAAGCGGCACGCTGGCCCATGTGTTTCCCATTCCTGCTTCATCCACAGAGAGAAGGATTTGGATCAGGGTCAAAACCCAGACCACGTCCATTTTGGATGTGAGGCTGGATGTCGATCGCGCCCTGGGCCGTGAGGAGCAATTGCAAAACCTATTGCTGGATCTCTTGACCGCCAGCCTATTGATCCTCTCCATTGTGGCGGTGTTTTATGCCTTTGACCGACCCTCAACCCTGATGAGCATGTTTGCCGTCAAGCAGGTCACCGCCTTTTTCTACGGCTCTTTCATTCTGGGCTATCACCGTTTGCTCTTGCAAGACTGGGTGTCTGCTGAAACCCTGGCCCATGCCACCAAGTGGGCCATTGCGTTTTACGCCTTATTCAGCGTGCAGTTCCACATGACTTTTTTCAAGCCCTACCGACCTAAAGGCTGGGCCAATCGGGGTTTGATGTTGGCCTTGGTTGCCGGATTTTTATCTTGTGCTTTGGTCGCAATGGGTTGGGTGACCTGGGGGCTGATCGTCAATAAGCTGATTGCACTGTTCTTGCCCATTTGGTTGGTGGTGCTCATCCTCTTTGGCATTGATTGGGACAGACTTGACGCGGCCTCGGGGGCAGTGTTGCTCAGCAAAAAAGTTTTACTGATGGTTCATCTACTGATGCTGATTTTTTTGCTCATGGCCACATTGCCCACTTTGGGCCTTGAGGTGACCAGCTTTTTTGCCTTGTACGCCTCATTGGTCCATGGCGCGTTGACCGGTTTGGTGCTGCTGTTCTTGGTTCACCGACAAGTCAGTCTCCAAGCAGACCAGAGCTTGCGCCTTGCGGTGGCTTCTGAAAAAAGTTTGGAGCTGGAGCGCCGTCATCGAGAAAGGCAGGTCCAATTCCTGAGCATGCTGACGCATGAGTTAAGGACACCCTTGAGTGTGTTGCGCCTCAGTCTTGGCACATTGGTCAAAGCCGACTCATCCACCGGGCGACATGCTTTGCAAGCCATTGAGGACATGAACAACCTCATCAATCGCTGCAACCAGTTGGACCAACTTGAGCAGGGCAACCAAGTGGCGCAATTCACCCGGGTGAGGCTCAGCGAGTTGGTTTTGGAGGTGATTGAAAAATCTCCGTCTTTTGCAGGCACTCACATTCAGGTGGAGCGTGAACTTTTTGTGTGGAGCGATGTGATGTTGCTTCAGACGGTGTTGTTCAACCTCATCGATAACGCCCACAAATACATCAAGCCGGGTGGCTTGGTGAGCTTGGAAGTGAGCCGTGTTCAATTGCCGGGCGACAAAGAGGAGAGGGTCATGGTTCAGGTGATCAATCCCCTTGACCCTCGATCTTTGCCCGATCCAGATCGCATGTTTGAAAAGTATTACCGCTCTGCATCGGCGCAACAAAAATCCG
>JBEAMY010000275.1:0-2872 GCA_041165725.1 Pseudomonadota bacterium | reverse complement strand
AAGAAAACCAAGTTGCGTCCAGGCGAAGTGCCTTTTGGTCAGGGCAACATCCGTGGTGTGGCTGCTCCCGAGTCGGCCAACAACGCTGGCGCTCAAACTTCTTTCATTCCCTTGCTGACTTTAGGCATTCCACCCAACGCTGTGATGGCCTTGATGGTGGGGGCCATGACCATCCACAACATTCAGCCAGGTCCTCAGGTGATGACCAGCAACCCCCAACTCTTTTGGGGCTTGATTGCTTCCATGTGGATCGGCAACCTGATGCTGGTGATATTGAACCTGCCCTTGATTGGCATCTGGATCAAACTGCTGACCGTGCCTTATCGTTTGCTGTTCCCAGCCATTGTGTTGTTCTGTGCGGTGGGGGTTTATTCCACCAACAACAACACCTTTGACATCTGGTTGGTGGCGATCTTTGGTTTTGTGGGCTACCTGTTTGCCAAACTGGGATGCGAGCCAGCCCCCATGCTCTTGGGCTTCATTTTGGGCCCCATGATGGAGGAATACTTGAGGCGCGCCCTCTTGCTCTCTCGTGGTGACTGGAGCGTGTTCGTCACGCGCCCCTTGTCTTGCGGACTGTTGGTGGCTTCATTGCTGTTGCTCATCATCGTGCTCTTGCCAGCGGTGAAGTCCAGACGCGAAGAAGCCTTTGTTGAGGAATGAGTCGGTTGACAGCCATTCAAGGATTGAAGTCATGAAGCGTCTTGTTTCGCCAAGGTTCAGTCTGAATGTCTTCATGGGTCTTGTTGCTTTGACGGCACCTTGGATGGCCCCTTTGGGGGCCTTTGCTCAAACTGCTCAAACTGCGCAAACTGCACATGTGACCCCAACGGCTTGGCCTACGCAGACCGTGAAGATTGTGGTCCCGACTGGCCCTGGCAGCTCGCTTGACCTCATTGCCCGCTTGCTCAACGACAAGCTCTCGGCGCGCTGGGGGCATCCCGTGGTGGTCGAAAACAAACCAGGTGCTGGCGGCATGCTTGGCCTGGATGTGGCGGCCAAATCCACCGATGGACACACCGTGGCCATTGGCTTCAATGGTCCTGTGGCGAATGCGTCCTTCCTCTACAAGAAAACGCCTTACGACCCAGCCCGAGACCTCAAGCCCATTGTGATGACCACCAGTCAAGCCAATGTGCTGGCAGTGAATGCAGAAAAAGTCCCAGCCAAAACAGCACGCGAACTCGCTGCATGGCTCAAGGGACAAGCAGGTAAGGCCAACTACGCTTCTTTGGGCAACGGCAGTTCGGCTCACCTCACCATGGAGCTTTTCTTGTCAGAGGCCAACGCACAAGCCACCCATGTGCCGTTCAATGGCTCGCCCCCTGCGGCCTTGTCAGTGGCACAAGGCGAAGCTCATGCCACATTCATGGTTGCCCCCGCTCTTTTGCCCTTTGTGCAGTCCGGCAAGATCAGGCTGATTGCGGTCAGCAGCAAGCAAAGGCTGGAGGCCCTTAAAGACGTTCCCACTTTGGCCGAATCGGGGTTCCCCGCAGTGGAGTCGCTGGCTTGGAACGGTTTGTTGGGCCCTGCGTCCATGACCGATGCAGTGGCCAACAAAATCAATGCCGATGTCAACGCCTTGTTGGCCACCGATGAAGTCAAGCAAGCCCTGTTGCGTCAAGGCATGACCGTGGTGGGTGGCAGTCCGGCCGACTTCAAGCGCGTGATCGATGGCGACATGGCTCGATGGGGCCCCGTCATCAAACGCTTGGGCGTCACGCTGGACTAAAAACCCAGCGTCGGTAAGCTTTCAGGGAGCTTGTCATGTGGTTGATCACACCTATCGGGTTTTTCAGCGTGGTGCAAAAGGCCAGCGATGTCGAGAAGGACACGTTGACGATTCGCGCCAGGGTTCAGAGTGATCTGCTGGCGCTGCGGGAGCAGTACCTGCCAGGCTTAAGCCAGATTTCGGAAAGCAAGACCAACGATTACCGATTTCGGGGGGTGGCCCCTCGTTCCGAGGTCATGGCGGCCATGGCCAGACTGGTTGAAGACCTGAATTACGGGAACTTCAAAGACCAGGTTGCCAAGGTGCAAGGCAAGGCACGCGCGCACCTGTACCACGACGTCTGGAGTGTGCTGTACAAATTGCAAGCCGAACCTGGAAAGTACAACACAGCATCGGGAGTGGCGGTCAAGCCAGTTGGGCCGATTGACCACCCGCAGCGTGATGAGCATGGCCGACGCGTATCGATCAAGCACCCAAGTATGCCCACGCCACTGTCGACCTGGTCTGATGCTGGAGCGGTGGCGTGCGTGGTGCCGGGCGGGCAGATGCCGGATGAACTCCACGGGATCACGTTCGCAGCATGTCTAAACGCTCCAATCCAGCCATCGGGCTGGGAGGCGATGACAGAACAACACCCGTTGGACGAGCCTGCGTTTGACGCCCCGCCGGGCTACAAGAAGGCTGCTGGGGTGGTCATATGCGAACCCGATGGGCGCGTCTGGCTGGTGGCGCCCAGCAATGGCTTTGGAGGTTACAAGGCGACGTTTCCGAAAGGAACGATGGATGGAAAATCAGCCCAAGCCACGGCCTTGGTTGAAGCCTTAGAAGAATCGGGCCTGCGCGTGCGCTTGATGCGCCATCTGGTGGACGTCAAGCGAAGCCAGAGCTACACCCGTTACTACCTTGCAGAACGCATCGGCGGGAATCCGGCAGACATGGGCTGGGAAAGCCAGGCGGTGTTGCTGGTGCCGCGCAAGGATCTCGCGCGCTTTCTCGAAAGCCCTTATGACCAGCTGATCGTCAAGGCATTATCTGGACATGGGAGATGACTGTGGCGTTTTTTCTGTTGCCCAATGACTCAATCGCGAAAGCGCATGAATCGGTTCGTCTGGACTAAAAACCCAGCAAGCGGTCCCAGAT
>JBEAMY010000274.1:0-6619 GCA_041165725.1 Pseudomonadota bacterium | reverse complement strand
AGGAACTCGAACACACCATTGCGTTGCGCGACCGATTCATTGCTTCGGTCAGCCATGAACTGCGAACGCCCATGAACGCCATCTTGGGGCTGAACCAGGTGCTGTTGAGTCGGGTGACCGATAAGCCCGAAGCCCAGAAAGTGCTGAAGTACACCCAGCAATCGGCCGACCACCTCATGACGGTCATCAATGATGTGCTCGACTATTCACAGTTCATCTCGGGTGAGATCACGGCCAACAAGGAATCATTCCGCTTGCGCGAAGTGATCCGCTCGGCCTTTGACTTGTTCAGCCCACGCACCGAAACCATGGCATTCAGCTACCGCTGCGAGGTCGACGACGAAGTGCCTCAGTGGGTGATGGGAGATCGTCACCGCCTCATGCAGGTTTTGGTCAATTTGCTGGGCAATGCCGTCAAGTTCACCCTCAAGGGGGAGGTTGTTCTCAAGGTGAGCCGCAGTCCCGATGGCGTGACGTTTTCCGTGCAGGACTCCGGCATTGGCATCGCCCAGGAAAACCTGGAAAAAATCTTTGAGCGATTTGCGCAAGCCGATTCACAAACCCAAACCCGTTATGGTGGCACTGGGCTGGGCTTGACCATCTCTCGCCAACTGGTGGCGCTACTTGGCGGCAAATTGGAGGTCAGCAGCACCGTCAATGAAGGTTCTCGCTTTTGGTTCAGCTTGCCCATGGTTGAGCTGGGCCTTGACACCTTGGAGCAGGACGCCGATGCCCCCGCTCTTCCCATGCACAGAACCAAGCAAGCCCGCTTTCTTGTGGTGGACGACCAAGTGGTTAATCGCAAACTGGTCAGGCTCATCCTCAAGCAGCATTGCGCCGACTGTCACGTCAGCGAAGCCACACAGGGACTCGAGGCGCTCAATGTGCTGGCCAAAGAAGACTTTGATGTGGTGATCATGGACATGGTCATGCCGGAAATGGACGGCATCGAAGCCACACAGCGCATCAGGGCCAGCGGCAACGCCCGATTGCGCCAAATGCCGGTGCTGGGCCTCACCGCCAACATCACCCAGTCCGACCTCATGCGATTTGGCAACGCAGGCGTGGACGAAATCATGCTCAAGCCCTTGCAGGTCGAGCGGTTCATTCAGAGCATTGAGCGCTTGATGCAGCGCGAGCGTTGATTCACCAACGGAACACTTTGCCCGGATTCATGATGTTGTGCGGATCAAGCGCGTGCTTGATGGTTCGCATCATCGCGACGGCACCCGCGCCGGCCTCGTCGATCAGGAAATCGATTTTGTGCAAACCCACGCCGTGCTCGCCCGTGCAAGTGCCGCCCAAGCGCAAGGCGCGTTGCACCAGCTGATGGTTGAGCCCCTCGGCAATCGCCCACTCTTTGGGGTCGTTGGGGTCGATCAGGTAGCCAAAGTGAAAGTTGCCGTCGCCCACGTGGCCCACCAAGAAATAGGTCAGACCCGACTCGTCGGCTTCCTTGACCGAGTCCAGCAAGCAATCGGCCAGGCGACTGATGGGCACACAGGTGTCGGTGCTGATTGCGCGGCAACCCGGCCGTGACTGCACGGCAGCAAAGTAAGCGTTGTGGCGCGCAGTCCACAGCTTGGTGCGCTCTTCAGGGGTGCTGGCCCAAGAGAAATCTTGTCCCCCGTGTTCGCGAGCGATGTCTTGCACCGTCTCGGCTTGCTCTTTCACGCTGGCGGGTGAGCCGTGGAACTCCATCAGCAGCATGGGCTCTTCGCGCAAACCCAGCTTGGCATATTGGTTCACCATGCGCACGGTGTGGGCGTCAATCAACTCCACGCGAGCAATCGGCACCCCCAGTTGAATCGTCTGGATCACCGCTTGCACGGCATCGGCAATGCTGGGGAAAGAACACACCGCGGCCGACATGGCCTCGGGGATGGGATAAAGCTTGAGCGTCACTTCGGTGATCACGCCCAGCGTGCCCTCAGAGCCAACGAAGAGGCGTGTGAGGTCATAGCCAGCGCTTGACTTCTTGGCGCGCGTGCCCGTGCGAACGACTTCGCCGCTGGCTGTGACCACTTCCAGCGCCAGCACGTTTTCGCGCATGGTGCCGTAGCGAACCGCATTCGTGCCGCTGGCGCGGGTGGCGCTCATGCCGCCAATCGTCGCGTCCGCACCCGGGTCGATGGGAAAAAACAAACCCGTTGACTTGATCTCTTCGTTGAGCTGCTTGCGCGTCACGCCGGGCTGCACCGTCACGGTCAAGTCTTCGGCATTGATCGACAAGACGCGATTCATGCGGGTGAGGTCGATCGAGACACCGCCCTCGACCGCCAGCAAATGGCCTTCCAGCGAAGAACCCACACCAAACGGAATCACCGGGACGCGGTGCTCGGCACAGGCCTTGACCACCTCGGCCACCTCGGTGGTGGATTCGGCAAACACGACAGCGGCTGGCGGCGGCACATGGGTGAAGGCCGATTCATCGCGGCCATGCTGCTCACGGACCACCATCGCGGTCGAGCACCGTTCGGCAAAGCGCGATTTGAGCGCTGCAATCAGGGCCTCGGGCACCTCGCGTTGGGTGATGGTGAAGTGTTGCGGTGCGTTCATGGCGTTTCCTCGCAATAAGGCATTTCGGGCGGGCCGGATTCGGCGATTCTAGGCGGGGAGGTCAAAAACCCTGTCGCCTTCAGGCAAGGGTTTGGTGTCGCCATCACCGCTTATGTGCGAACCAGCTCGGATGGGAAGCCATCCAAGCCGCCCCACAAGCGCTGCCCAAATCCTTGCCTAGGGTTTCGCAATTGGCATAGCCATACCCCTCAAAAGCCTTTTCTACAATGCCTCCAAACAACCCGAGTACGCACCATGGGCAACCGACTCACTCAAATCGCCACTCGCACCGGAGACAACGGCACCACCGGGCTGGGCAACAACCAGCGCGTCTCTAAAAACAGCCTGCGGGTTCATGCCATGGGCGATGTGGACGAACTCAACTCACACATCGGCCTGTTGCTTTGTGAAGAGATGCCGGCCAATGTGCGCGAGTTGTTGGTTGAAATCCAGCACCAGCTCTTCAACCTCGGTGGCGAGCTGTCCATTCCCGGTTTTGAATTGCTCAAGCCCGAAGCGGTGCTCGAACTCGATGAGGCGCTCAATCACCACAACGCCCAGTTGCCCAAGTTGCAAGAGTTCATCTTGCCTGCAGGCAACCGCGCGGCCGCACAAGCCCACGTGTGTCGCACGGTGGCGCGCCGAGCCGAGCGCCAGGTGGTGGCCTTGGGCAACGAAGAGGCCTTGAACGACACGCCTCGCCAATACCTCAATCGCCTCTCCGACCTGATGTTTGTCCTCGCGCGCGTGCTCAACCGCATGCACGGCGGTGACGATGTCTACTGGAAGAGCGAGCGCGTCAAAAGGGGCGAAGCGGGCTGATCAAACCCGATCAAACGCTCGTCAAGCCTTCATCAAGGCATCGTCAAAGATCGCCACCGCACGCGTCCAGCCCGCCGATGCGCCGCGGATCTTGTGCGGGAAACAGCTGATGTAAAAACCCGTGGGTGGCAGAGCCTCCAGGTTGTGCAGCTTTTCCAAGTGGCAATAGCCAATGTGCCGTCCGGCCTTGTGCCCTTCCCAAATCAGGCTGGCATCTTGCGTGGCCTTGTACTTTTTGGCGGTGTGCACAAAGGGCGCATCCCAGCTCCACGCATCGGTGCCGGTGAGGCGAACGCCGCGCTCCAACAAATACAGCGTGGCTTCCAGACCCATGCCGCAACCGCTGCTCACGTAGTCGTTGTGGCCATAACGCGAGCCTGCGCGCGTGTTGACGACCACGATCTCCAGCGGCGACAAAGTGTGACCTATGCGCGCCAACTCGGCTTTCACTTCATCGGCCGTGACCACATGGCCATCGGGCAGGTGGCGAAAGTCCAGTTTGACCCCAGGCTGAAAGCACCATTCCAGCGGCACTTCATCGATGGCGATGGCGCGCTGGGGTTTGCCAGTGGCGGCGTCCATGGTCGAGTGAAAGTGATAAGGCGCATCCAGGTGCGTGCCATTGTGCGTGGAGAGCTGAACCAGCTCCACAGCCCAGCCTTCACCGTCGGGCAAATCTGACTTTTGCAGACCCGGGAAAAACGGCTCGATCTGCTCATAGGTTTGTTCGTGGGTGAAGTACTGGATGTTGGGCTTGAACGCAGGGGGGTCGCTGACCACATCGTTTTCCAAATAAATCGAGAGGTCCACAAATCGGCGGCTCATGGCGTTTCCTTCCTGATGCAAAAAGCTGAGGGCGAGAACGAAGACAAGTGGCAAGCCCGGCCATTTCCGGCGGCTTGCAGTGTCATGGTTCATCTTAAGCACCTCCGCAAAAGCCTGTGGTTACACTCGCGACGACGAGGAATCCCCATGCCTGCTCAAGCCCCAACTGTGCCGCCTCAAGTCCCTCAAATTCGCCTCTACCAGGACTGGTTGGCCCAACATCGAAACCTTCGATTCGACCATTACGACGACTTGTGGCGTTGGACCGTGACCGATTTGGACGCGTTCTGGCAAAGCATCTGGGATTACTTTCAGATCCAGTCGCCCACACCGCACACGGCGGTGCTGGCCAAGAACACCATGCCCGGTGCGCAGTGGTTTCCCGGCGCACAATCCAATTACGCCCATCAGGTGTTTCGCCATGTGGCCCCAGCCCATGCGGCGGGTTTCATGGCCATCATTTCCGAAAACGAAGCGGGCTTGATCCGCGAAATGTCTTGGCCGCAATTGCGCCAGCAGGTGGCGAGCCTGGCCTTGCACCTCAAAGCGCAAGGCGTGGTTCGGGGCGACAGGGTGGCCGCTTATTTGCCCAATGTGCCCGAGGCCATGGTGGCTTTTCTGGCTTGCGCCAGCATCGGTGCGATTTGGAGCATATGTGCACCCGACATGGGCACACGCGCGGTGCTCGACCGCTTCAGCCAGATCGAGCCCAAGGTGCTCATCGCATGCGATGGCGTGCGTTACGCGGGCAAAGCCATCGATCGAGTGGCCGTGGTTGAAGAGATGCGCCAAGCCCTGCCCACGGTGGAACACCTCATCGTCTTGCGCAACCTCGATCCCCATGTCGCCAGCTCTGGCGTTTCCAACTGCACCGACTATGCCCGCACCGTGGCCCGCGACGATGCGGCCACTGCCGCATTTGAACCCGAGTGGTTGCCCTTCGATCACCCCTTGTGGGTGGTTTATTCCAGTGGCACGACGGGCTTGCCCAAGCCCATCGTTCACGGCCACGGTGGCAGCGTGTTGGTGGCGCTGGCGCTCAAGTGTTTGCACAACGATGTGGGTTGCAGCTACGAAGCCAACAACTGGGGCGAGCGCTATCACTGGTACAGCACCACCGGTTGGGTGATGTGGAATGCACAGACCAGCGGCTTGCTCAACGGCACCACCTGCGTGATCTACGACGGCAGCCCTGCAGGCAACACACCGGGCACATCGGACTGGAGCACCTTGTGGCGCTTTGCCGAACGCCATCAAGTGACCTTCTTCGGCGCAGGAGCCGCCTTCTATGCCAACTGCCTCAAAGCGGGTCTGGATTTGTCGCAATGGAAAGGCTTGTCCTTGGTGCGCGCTTTGGGCACCACAGGCTCACCCTTGAGTGAGGAGGTTCAGGTCTGGGGCATCGAGCAATTCAAGCGCCTGGGCCGCGAAGAAATCTGGTGGTGCAACATCTCGGGTGGCACCGACTTCGCAGGGGCGTTCATCGGCGGCAACCGTGAGTTGCCACAAGTCCCCGGTCAAATGCAGTGTCGCCTCATTGGCTGTGCCGTCGAGGCCTGGAACGAACACGGTCAACCCGTGGACAACGAAGTGGGCGAGTTGGTGTGCACCCAGCCCATTCCGTCCATGCCGCTTTATTTTTGGAACGACGCGCAAAACCAGCGCTACATCGGCAGCTATTTCGACATGTACCCGCCCGGTCACGGGCGCAAACCCGGTGGTGGCGATGGCGACGCCAGCTTGGGGCCGGTTTGGCGGCACGGCGACTGGTTGCGCATCACGCCCGAGGGTCGTTGCATCATTTATGGTCGCAGCGATGCCACCATCAATCGCCACGGATTGCGCATGGGCACCAGCGAGCTTTACAGCGCGGTGGAGGCCTTGCCCGAGGTGCTCGACGCCATGGTGGTCGACCTCGAATACCTGGGCCGCGACAGCTTCATGCCCTTGTTTGTGGTCTTGCGCGAGGGGCTTGCCTTGAGCGATGAGCTCAAGGCAAGGCTCAATGCCGCCATCAAAACCGCGCTCTCGCCCCGCTTCATCCCCAATGAAATCGTGCACGCGCCAGCCATTCCCCGCACCCTGACCGGCAAAAAACAAGAGCTGCCGATCAAAAAGCTGATGCTCGGTCAGCCCATCGACAAGGTCTTGAACCGGGACGCGATGGCCAATCCCGAGTGCTTGGCTTGGTACGAGGCCTACGCCAAGGCCTACGCGGCCCGCTGATCCCTTTAAACCCAGAAAACCGCGGGTTTGCCCTGATGCAAGCTGGGTGTGGCTTGCCTAAATTACTTGAAACCTCAAATATTAAAGCCTCAAACAAGGTAAAGCCATGAACATCGTTTGCATCGGAGGCGGCCCGGCTGGCCTCTATTTCGGTTTGCTGATGAAGCAGCTCAACCCCGCCCATCGG
>JBEAMY010000273.1:0-3949 GCA_041165725.1 Pseudomonadota bacterium | reverse complement strand
GCGACCACACGGTGTACAAGCTCACCCCTGAGCAAACCGATGCCTGGCGCAAAGCGGTCGCTCCTGTGGTCAACACTTGGGCAGAGGACGTGAAAAAGCGTGGCGAGAACCCCGACGCCATCTTGAAGTCGCTCAAGGACCAACTGACGAAATACAAGTCAGCCATGTGAACACAATGAAGACAGAGTCCCACCATGTCCACGACCACTTCAGCGCAAAAGCCTCATCGACACCCATTCGATCGCATCATTGACACCATTGAATGGACCGCTGCGCTGTTCGTGGGCCTGGTGGCCCTCAACATCTTCATCGCTGTGGTGCTGAGGAAGGTCTTCAGCACATCCATCCCCGACAACTACGACATCGGCAGGATGCTGTTGGGCATCCTCATCTTTTGGGGCATCGCTGCCACGAGCTACCGTGGTGGTCACATCACGGTGGACTTGCTGTGGAGTGCAGCCTCACCTCGCATCAAGCGCTGGATCGATGTCTTCGCCACCCTGGTGCTTTTGTTCGTGGTGCTGGTGCAGACCATCATGCTTTTCGATAAGGTTGCCCTGACTTTTGCTGATGAGGTCAAAACCTACGATTTGCAAATCCCCATCTGGCCTTTCTTCGCCGTGGCCTGGCTGGGCGATGCGTGTGCTGTTTTGCTGATTGCCATTCGCACTTGGCGATTGCTGTTTCAACCCGATGCGATGGAAGAGCATCCCGAAACCAAAGTGAGCGAGTGAGCCATGGAATTCAGTCCGACCCAAGTTGCCATTCTTGGTTTTTTTGTTTTGTTTGCCCTCATGCTGTTGCGGGTTCCTGTGGGCATGGCCATGGGGCTTGTGGGCGTGTGCGGATTTGGCTATTTGTCGGGTTGGAATCCGGCCCTCAAACTCATTGGTCAAACCTCCATGCGCACGGTCACCGATTACAACTTCGGCGTCATCCCCATGTTCATGCTCATGGGGGCTTTGGTCACGGTATCGGGCATGAGTCGAGAACTCTTCCGAAGCGCCAACGCCATGATCGGCCATTTGCGTGGCGGTTTGGGCGTGGCCACCATCCTGGCCTGCGGCGGCTTTGCCGCCGTCTGTGGTTCATCGGTGGCCACAGCGGCGACCTTCTCAACCGTGGCCTATCCCGAAATGCGCCGCCACAACTATCCCCAGTCGTTTTCGACAGGCGTCATTGCAGCTGGCGGCACACTGGGCATCATCATTCCCCCCTCCACCGTTCTGGCGGTCTACGCCATCTTGACTCAACAAGACATTGGCAAGCTCTTCATTGCAGGCGTGATCCCAGGACTTCTTGCCCTGCTGATGTACATCCTCACCATCAGCGTCATTGTCTGGTTCCAGCCCAATCTTTTGCCTGCTGGCGAAAACAAACCCTGGAGCGAACGCCTTGCCAGCCTCAAAGAGGTGTGGGGGCCTTTGACCCTTTTCATCTTTGTGATGGTGGGGCTATACGCCGGTTTATTCACACCCACAGAGGCAGGAGGCGTTGGGGCCATTGGCGCATTGCTGATCGGTTTGGCCCGAGGCAAGCTGGGCAAGGCTGAACTCTTGGAGGCACTGCTCTCAGCCACTCGAACCTCCGCAGCGGTGTTCACCGTGCTGATTGGTGCACTCATCTTTGGTTACTTCCTCACCATCACTCAGGTGCCTCAAAACGTCACGGAATTCCTCACCAATTTGGGGGTGGGCAAGTACGGGGTGCTGGCCTTGATCATGCTCATGTACTTGATCCTCGGCTGTTTGATGGACGCCATGGCCATGATCATTCTGACCGTGCCCATCATTTACCCCGTGATCCTTCAGCTGGGTTTTGATCCCATCTGGTTTGGCATCATCGTGGTGATGGTGGTTGAACTGGGCTTGATTCATCCGCCTGTGGGCATGAACGTCTTTGTGATCAAGAGCGTGATCAAGGACGTGAGTTTCAGCACCATCTTCAAAGGCGTACTGCCTTTCATCGCGATGGACTTGCTGCGGCTGGTGATCCTCATCGCCTTCCCCATCCTCTCGCTTTGGTTGCCCAACCAGATGGGTTGATGCGAACAAAGTCATTTCAGAAAAGCCTAAAAATGCCCATGAAAAAAGCCCCTCAAAGAGGGGCTTTTTTCATGGAGGCCCCATGATGGGGCCTGAGCGCTGATCAGCGAACCACGGCGATGTCGACGGGGTTGCCACCACGATAGGTACGCAGTGTCAGAGCACCGTTCTTGATGTCGCCCTTCTCGTCGAAGGTGATGGTGCCGGTCACACCCTGGTGGGTGATGGCGGCCAACTTGGGCAGGTAGTCTGCAGGCTTGGTGGAGTTGGCGGCTTGCATGGCAGCAACCATGGTGTTGACGGCGTCATACACATAAGGTGCATAGATCTCAACCTTGGTGTTGAACTTCTTCTGGTAGGCTGCTTTGAAATCCTCGAGGGCTTTCTTGCCGCCATCTTCCACGCCACCGGCTTCAGCGCAGATCACTTGATCGTCAGCCATGGTTTCGCCGGAGAGTTTGAAGAGTGCGCCAGTGCAAATGCCGTCGCCGCCCATGAACTTGGCATTGATGCCCAGGGATTTCATCTGCTTGATCATGGGACCAGCCACAGCGTCCATGCCACCGAAGAACACGATGTCGGGGTTCTTGCCCTTGAGTGTGGTCAAGATGGCGGTGAAGTCGGTGGCTTTATCGGTGGTGAATTCACGACCAACGATGTTGCCGCCAGCGGCCTTGACAGCCTTTTCGAATTCTTCAGCCACGCCCTGGCCATAGGCAGTGCGGTCATCGATCACGGCAATGCTCTTGCCCTTGAGTTCGTTGACAGCGTACTTGCCGAGGGTGCCGCCCAGATGGGTGTCGTCAGCCACGACACGGAAGGCGGTCTTGAAGCCTTGACGGGTGTACTTGGGGTTGGTGGCAGAAGGAGAGATCTGGGGAATGCCAGCGTCGTTGTAAAGCTTGGAAGCAGGAATGGTGGTGCCAGAGTTCAGGTGACCAATCACGCCATTGACTTTGGAATCAACCAGTTTCTGTGCAGCGGCAGTGCCCTGCTTGGGATCGGCTGCATCGTCTTCAGCAACCAATTCAAACTTCACTTTCTTACCGCCGATGGTGACGCCTTTTTCATTGAGTTCGTCAATGGCCATGCGAGCACCATTCTCATTGTCCTTGCCCAAGTGGGCAATGGCACCGCTGATCGGGCCAACGTGGCCGATCTTGACGACATCAGAGCTTTGGCCACAGCCGACTGCAACGATGGCCACTGCGGTCATGAGAAGAGAAACTTTAAATTTCATGTTGATCCTTTGAGAAATGGGATGGAAAGAACCGATTTTGCACCGTTTTGGGTGACTTATTTCATTTCCTCATCGTCTGAGGGTTTACCACGAGGGGAAGGGTTTTGATGGATTTCGTCCATCACCTCTTGAACCAAATTGGGCAGCATGTGGTTCAGGCGCGCCTGAACCCGTTCCACCACTTCATCGGCCAAGGCATCGGTCTGTGGCACTTGGGCTGAAATTTCACCTTGGGTTTTGGACTGAGCAGTGGCTTGAATGACCTGACTCACCCAGCGGGCGATGTCGGCTTCCTGCGATTGAAGGGCAGCAGACTGGATACCGCCTGAAGCGTATGTGGGTTGAGCCGGATGAGATGGGCTTTCAGGCGCGGAAATTTCATCTTCCAAAGAAGGAGAAGATGGAGAAGATGAGGACGAGGAGGATGCAAGGGAAGCGCTCGCTGAAGCGACTTTTGACTCCACGCTGGCATTTGTGGATAACGCTTCACCATCTGAATTGCCTTCTTCATCGTCTGCGGTGGCTAATACATCAAGTTGCACTTGGCCTGCATCAGGCGAATCCAGCGCCAAGGGTGACGCTGCCGGTTTGCTGGGATCGATCTTTGGCGCACGCTCGGTGATCCAAGGGATCTCCAAAGGTCGCGTTCTCCAATGACCGGGCA
>JBEAMY010000272.1:0-6789 GCA_041165725.1 Pseudomonadota bacterium | reverse complement strand
ATGATGGTCACGGGTTTGCTGGGGTAGGCTTGCGCCAATGCACTGCCTGGCGCTGCAACGGCAAGGCCTGCGGTTGCAGCAAGAAGCAAAAGCTTGCGTCGAAAGTTCATGGATGTCTCCTTTGGTGGTGGGTTGAAAAAAGAAAAAGCGGCAATAGGCCTCTGATGGCATCACTCATCAAAAAACCCCACTGAACGATCCGCCGTCAAGCAGGATGTTTTGACCATTGATGTATGCAGCATGCACGCTGCACAAAAACGCGCAGGTATGACCTAATTCGCTGGGCTGGCCGAAACGGTGTGCAGGGTGTTTATCCAGACGTGCAGATTTGACTTCTTGCACCGAGCGGCCCTCGCGCTGTGCTTGTGCAGCAAAGTTGCTTTCAAGCCGCTGGGTGTCAAAAGTGCCAGGCAATAAATTGTTGATGGTCACGCCATGGGCGATGGTCGAACGGGCCAGCCCAGCGACAAAACCAGTGAGCGCACTTCGTGCACCAGTGGATAAACCCAGACCATCCACGGGTGATTTGACAGCGCTGGATGTGAGGTTGACGATGCGCCCCCAGCCGCGCGCCATCATGGGATCAACGGTGGCTTTGATGATCTCGATGGGCGCCAACATATTGGCATCCATCGCATCGATCCAGGTTTGACGATCCCATTGCCGGAAGTCGCCAGGTTTGGGCCCAGCTGCGTTGGTGATCACAATGTCGAAATCTGAGAACGCTTCGAAAATGCGTGCGCGGCCTTCAGCACGGGTCACATCGGCGGCGACGGTATCAATGCACGTGTTGGGATTCGCCTTGAGGATGTCTTGGGCAGCTTGCTGCAACCGGTCTTCGGTTCTGGCCACCATGACTAAGGCAACGCCTTCAGCCGCCAAAGCCTGGGCGCAGGCCAAACCAAGCCCCGCACTGGCACCACACACCAAAGCGCGTTTACCTGCAATGCCCAGATTCATGAGGCGATTCCTTTGTGTGTCATGAGCTGGCCCAGGGTAAGGGGGTTTCGCTCATGCCCCAGTAAAAACTTTTTTGTCTTGTGTAAGGCAAGATGCCTTGCCGTCCTTTTTCTTGACCAATGCCACTCATCTTGTGACCTGAAAAGGGCGTGCTGATTGAAAACAGCTTGTAGGTGTTGATCCAGACGGTGCCGGCCTGCAAAGCACGGCCCAGTCGCCACGCGGATTTGTAATCGCGTGTCCAGATGCCGCTGGCTAGCCCATAAGCGTTGTCGTTGCATTGGGCGATCAGGTCTGCCTCATCGTGCCATGGCAGCAAAGCCAGGACTGGCCCAAAGATTTCTTCTTGGCAAAGACGGGTTCGATTGGACAGCCCTTCAAACACGGTCGGCAAGTAATAGCTACCCAGTGCGTGAATGTCCCCATCGGGCCTACGCCCGCCGGCCAACAATTGACCGCCCTCGTCCAAGCCGAGTTGCACATATTTCTCTATGGTCTGGCGATGAGAATGATTGACCAGAGGCCCCATCTGCGTGTCTTCTCGTTCGGGATCGCCCACTTTTAAGTGCGACACAGCTTCCAAAAGCCGAGCTTTGAAAGCCGAATAAACTGAAGCGTGCACAAAGGCTCGAGAGCCTGCGATGCATGACTCGCCAGATGAACTGAAGATGCCAAACAACACGCCAGCCACTGCATGGTCCAGGTCGGCATCGGCACACACAATCGTGGGTGATTTACCACCTAATTCCAAGGAGGTCGGCATGAGTTTTTCGGCGGCAATGCGCTGGATGCCCAAGCCCACCTCAGTGCCTCCAGTGAAGGCAATGCGCTGAATCAAAGGGTGCCTGACCAATGCATCGCCCACCACACTTCCTTTGCCCGGCAACACGCTCAGAATGCCATCGGGTAGGCCTGCTTGCTGGGCGATGCGAGCCAGTTCGATCGCCATGCGTGGGGTGATCTCTGCAGGCTTGACCACAATGGCACAACCGGCAGCCAAGGCGGGGGCAATTTTTTGAGCCTCACTCGCGATGGGACTATTCCAGGGCGTGATGGCACCAACGACGCCCAAGGGTTCATTCACGCTGAGGGTGAGGAAGTCGCCGCGCGATGGGGTGATGGCGTCTTCCCAGGTTTCGGCGGCGGCTGCGAAAAACTGAAATGTGCCTGCGGCGCTGGCCACCAAGGCACGGCATTCCTTGATGGGTTTGCCGTTATCGAGCCGTTGCAAATGGGCCAACTCTTCAGCGCGGCTGCGAATGCCCTGCGAAATCCGATGGAGGATGCTGGCGCGTTCGTGAGGTTTGAGTAAGGCCCAACTGGGCTGGAGTCTGGCGACTTCAGCAGCTTGAACGGCTTCGTCCACATCGGCCGCTGTGGCGGCGTGTAACTCTGCCACCTTGCGCCCGTCATGGGGGTACTCGGTTTGGTAAAGCGGGCCACTGGCATCCCGCCAGCGTCCGGCAAAAAAACTGAGCAGATGTTCGGTCATGTGGGGCTCTATGGGTTTCACCAGGTTGAGAGAGTCAAATGCACAAGGGTGACACGCGGTTGTGCAAAAAGCGCAAGGCACTGAGCACGGTGAGCGTGGATGTTTTGGGGTTGTCGGGCAACGGTTTGCCGCTCAGGCTCATGCGCAATTCACCGAATGGTCCTCGCACTTCAAATTCGTGGATGTTGTCCTGAACGCCTGGGTCAGCAATTAACCTGACCTGGGTCTTGTCCAAACCGATGCCCGCCAGAGACAGGGTGGCGGCCACGTTGGCATTTTTGGGATAGCGAAGTGCGGCTTCGCGCGCACTGGCTTGCAAGATCACCAGTGGTGACTTCAATTGAGACAGGTCGGCGAGTTGCTCAGCTGGAGATCCTTTCCAGCCCAGAGGGGGTTTGCGGCCGGTGTAAATCACTTCGTCAATGCCCAACTGCTTGGCAGAAGCGATGGCATCAATGCCACCCACAGCGCCTGAGAGCAAATGCAGCTGAGTCCCACTGGCCAAGGCTGCGGCTTCAAGCGCTTCGGGTAAACCTGATTCGCTGAGTGCGCCAATCGACAAAATGGCACATTCGACACCGCGCCTCAGAGCGGGCAGGATGTGTTGCTTGAGGGCCGAGTGACCAGCACATTCCAAGACCAGTTGTGCATGATCAGGCACCTGATCAATTGCCTGTGTCTTCATCAAGCCCATGGCCTGCAGCTGAGACTGAACCAGACTCACCTTGTTTTCTGGCACCACCACGTGACTGAGGTCTATGCCGGTGTGCGACATGAGTCGTTTGGCGACAGACTGTCCAATGGCGCCAAAACCCACCATCACCACCGACTGATGCAAGGGTTTCATGATTCAGTCCTTTTTGGGGGGCCTGCGAACTTCACCGTGAAGGGCCCCCAGCTGGTCATGTCGATTTCAAGCACCGCCGGGCCCTTGTGGGCAAGCAGAGATTGAAGATGATGGCGCACGTCAGCAGGACCACGCGAAATCGCATGAGGCACTTGCAGGCTTTGGCAAAGCTGGGAGAAGTCGGGGGTATGCAGGTCGACATAGCAATGGCGACTGCCATAGATGTCGTCCTGAATGTTTTTGATCACACCGTATTGGCGATCATTCATGACAATGCAAAGCACATTGGCACGCTCCTGGGCCGCACATGCGAGCTCACCCAGGTTGAGCATGAAACCCCCATCGCCACACAAGGCCAGGGTCTGACGGCCCAGTTGGTGCGTGGCGTCTGCAACGGCAGCACCAATGCCCATGGCCAGACCTTGGCCGATGCCGCCGCCCAGAGCATGCACGCCAGCACGAGGGTGATTGAGTGATGGCGCACGGTTGCCCCACATGGTGTTGGACAAGGTGATGTCGCGCACCCACCAGAGGGACGAACCTGCCACTTCGGACAAGGTGTTCTTGAGCGCCACATAGGGGCCAATGGCATGGTCTACCATGGCTTCGCAAGCCTGTCTGGCTTGTCGCAGATCGATGGCAAATGCTGGATCAATTGCCATTCGGCCTTCGAGGCGGTCGGCCAGCGCGCTCAGGCTCAAACAGGCGTCGCCGTGAACAAATGCATCGGACGGATAGGCTCGGTTCTCTACCAGCGCATTGGCATCAATCCGGTAATGTGGATGGGGCAATTTGAGCTTGTAGGTGAGGGTTTCATTGCTTCTGAATCGTGTCCCCACACTGAGCAGTGCGTCCACACTGCCGTAAAACGCTTCGGCAGGCTTTTGCAAGTTGTAAGCGCCCAGTGACATGGGGTGGTCTTCTCGCAAGATGCCTCGACCCTGGACAGAACTGACCACGGCCCACCCCATCCGGGCCAGCCTCTCAACGGCTGAGCTTGCGCCCCGCGCCCCACCGCCCACCCAAAGCAAGGGCCTTTTCGCGCCCATCAGTCGTTCAGCCAATGCATCCAGTGCCTCTGCACGGGGCTCGATGGGTAAAACTTTTAAGGGAGTCATGTCCGCTGGCATGGGCATGAGCATTTTTTGCACATCGATGGGGATTTCGATGCTCACGGGTCCACAAGGTGGTGTTTGTGCCAAACGAACCGCTTCTCGCAATGTGGCCAAAGCTGTTTCGGGATTGCGGATTCGAAATGCATCTTTGCCCACCGACTTGAGCATGGCCAATTGCGCTGGGTGTTCGTGGATGAAGCCCAGATCTCGATCCAGAAAAGGCGACTCGATCTGACCGGTGAGGTGCAGCAAAGGTGTGCCAGCCGTCAAGGCCTCAACGAGCGCACCGGCTGCATTGCCACAACCTGTTCCCGTGCTGGTCACACAAACGCCCAAACCCCCAGTGACGCGAGCGTAGGCATCGGCCATGTTGCAAGCACCCGCCTCGCCTCGCGAAGAGACAAAGCGCATGTGCCCGCGGCGATGAAAAGCATCAAGGATGGGCATGTTGTGAATGGAGATCACACCAAAAGCGGCCTTCACGCCGCAGTGTTCTAGGAAACGAACCACCAATTCACCCACGGTGATGGAGGAGTCTGATGCGATGGTGTGGGAATTCATGGGCGAACTTGGTGATGGATTCGGGTGGTCAATTTGGAGGCGGCGAGTTTCACTAGTGGCAATAAGCGGTTCACTTGATCTTCTGAAACGCTTTGCGCAGGGACCGTGATGCTGATGGCGGCCACCACATGGTTTTCGCCATTGAAGACTGGAGCGGCCAAGGTGCTGATGCCTGTTTCAAATCCACCCTGGCTGATGCCAAATCCATTGCTTCGATCGACATCGATCAGGCTTATGAGTTGCGACAAACTGGTGGGTGTGCGTTCGGTGTAGGCCGTCAATTGAGGCTCTGGGTAGAGCTTGCCCAGTTCGGTCTCGCTAAGGTCTGCCAATAAGACACGGCCGAGAACAGTCGCATGAGCCGGCAATCGAGCGCCGACTTGAATCGCGCTGAACAGGGTGCTGCGACCTGGAGCCTTGGCCACCACCACCACTTCTCGCCCATCGCGCACCACCACATGTGAGGCACAGCCGGTTTGATCGCGCAATTCGTCAATCACGATTCGCCCATGCTCGGCCAACTCCATTGAAGCCAAATACTCAAAGCCAAGCCGCAAAGTACCAATGCCCAATTGGTAATGCGCGCTGTCTGCAGTGCGTTCGACATACCCCATTTGTTCTAGGGTCTGGAGCATGCGAAACACGGACGCGCGCGGTACCTGCAATCGTCGCGATAGCTCGGCACCGGTCAAACGAGGCTCTTGCCGTGAAAAACACGCCAGCAATTGCAAACCTCTGGCTAGACCAGGAACCAGGTAACGGTCATCGGTTTCCTTGGCCTGGCTCATGAGGCTGAACCCGACAACAAGGCGCTCACGGCGTCTGCGGCTTCAATGGCGCAAGCGTGGCCAACCTCGCCCAATGACACATAGGGTAGCCCCAGCGACTGTGCAAGCTGGATACAGCCCTCGGGCGGTGTGATGGTGTCGGCTTGCCCGCTGGCCACCACGGTGGGACATGACACGATAGCAAGTCTAGATTTAAGGTCATCATGCGCCAACATGCGTGCGGCTTGGGTGTAGCCCCTGGGGTCGATGGCCGACATCAGGTGTTGCACATGGCTGATTTGTTCGGCTAAGGCGCGAGGCGACAACATGGCTTTGCCTCGCTCTCTGGCCAGGCCCTCCGGCCCCAAACGCTCCAGCATGGACAAGCGGTCTTTGAGTTTGCTTTCACGTCGCTCAACCGAGGCGTGGCCATAACCCTGTGCGGGTGAGAGCAGGATCAAGCGTTTGACCGATTGGGGACGCAGGCCAGCCGCCGCAGCTGCCATGAGCGCGCCCAGAGAATGCCCCACAAGTGTGACGGGCGAGGCATGGATGGTCACAGCGTCCAACCATTGCCACATGCGCTTTGCATAGTCTTCTGCGGTGGGCTGATCCATGGGAAGTGCACTGCTGTGCCCATATCCAGGCGCGTCCCAGGCCAATACCTGTTGATGGCCGGGTGGGGTCATCAGTTGATGCAACCATGATCCCGATGCTGAGCCAATGCCGTGCAGCAGGACCAAAGCAGGGCCTTGACCGGCTTGGCGATATGAAATCCAGTCAGCCCCAATCTGAGCCTTGAGCAAGGACATGGCACGCAATTGACCGATCAGAGGCATGATGATCTGGATGAATGAAGATCAATTCGGCTTGCGCTTGATCTTGGCCAGAGGTGAATCGGGCGGATAAACCGGAGTGATGGGCTTGGGTGAACCCAACATCACACACATCAATGCGTCTTCATCACCAATGTTGTGTTCTTCACGGTACACGCCAGGCGGCACAGAGATCAGATCACGGTCACCCAAAACGGCTTCCCAGCGTTGG
>JBEAMY010000271.1:0-2983 GCA_041165725.1 Pseudomonadota bacterium | reverse complement strand
CGCTGCGCGCCGTTTTTCGGGCGAAGAAGAGGGCTACATCTACTCTCGCTTCACCAACCCTACAGTGGCTGCGATGGAAAACCGCCTCGCCGCTTTGGAGGGCACTGAGGCTTGCGTGGGCACCTCAAGTGGCATGTCAGCCGTGCTGCTCATGTGCATGGGCTTGCTCAAAGCGGGCGATCACGTGGTGTGTTCGCAATCGATGTTCGGCTCGACGCTCAAGCTCATCGGCACTGAATTTGCCAAGTTCGGCGTCACCTCCAGCTTTGTTTCGCAAACCGATGTGCAAGCCTGGAAGGCCGCCATTCGCCCCACCACCCGATTGCTGTTTGCAGAGACGCCCACCAATCCGTTGACCGATGTGTGTGACATCGCAGCCCTGGCTGAGATCGCCCATCAGTCGAACGCCTTGTTGGCTGTCGACAATTGCTTTTGCTCCCCCGCTTTACAAAAGCCCCATTTGCTTGGCGCCGACTTGATCGTGCACTCAGGCACCAAATACCTGGACGGCCAGGGCAGGGTGGTGGCCGGTGCTTTGTGTGCTTCCAAAGAATTGGTCAAAAACACCTTTGTGCCCGTGATGCGCAGCGCTGGAATGAGTTTGTCGCCCTTTAATGCATGGGTGGTGCTCAAAGGCATGGAGACCTTGGGCATCCGCATGAAGGCGCAGTCACAACAAGCACTCGAATTGGCGCAGTGGCTACAAGATCACCCCAAGGTGTCGCGCGTTCATTACCCTGGTTTGACGAGCCACCCTCAGCACGAGTTGGCCATGCGCCAGCAATCGGGGCTGGGCGGTGCGGTCCTGTCCTTTGATGTGAAGGGCCCTGAGCTCAGGGCCAACGCATTCAAAGTGATCGACTCCACGCAACTCATGTCGGTCACGGCCAACCTGGGTGACGTCAAAACCATCATCACCCACCCCGCAAGCACATCGCACGGAAGGTTGACCGAAGCCCAGCGTCAAGCTGCAGGCATTGGTCAGGGCCTGGTGCGCATCGCAGTGGGTTTAGAGCACCTCGATGACCTCAAGGCCGATTTGTCCTTGGGTCTGGATTCCATTTGAGGCACCATGACTGTTCGCACCCGATTTGCCCCTTCGCCCACCGGCTTCATCCATCTGGGCAACATCCGCTCCGCGCTTTACCCTTGGGCTTTTGCCAGGTCGCAGCAAGGCACTTTCATCTTGCGCATTGAAGACACCGACCTGGAGCGCTCCAGTCAGGAAGCCGTAGATGTCATCCTCGAAGGCATGAAGTGGCTGGGCCTGGATCACGACGAAGGCCCGTTCTATCAAATGCAGCGCATGGCGCGTTATCTCCAGGTGCTGGAACAACTCCGCGAGCAAGGTTGGGTCTACCCCTGCTACATGAGCGTGGCCGAGTTGGACGCTTTGCGTGAGCGCCAGATGGCCGCCAAGCTCAAACCCCGATACGACGGCACCTGGCGTCCCGAGCCAGGCAAGACGCTGCCTCCGGTACCCGAAGGGGTCAAGCCCGTTTGGCGCTTCAAAACGCCCACTGCGGGGTCAGTGACTTGGGACGACAAGGTCAAGGGCCACATCGAAGTGTCCAACGCAGAACTCGATGACCTCGTGATCGCCAGGCCTGACGGCACGCCTACCTACAACTTCTGTGTGGTGGTCGACGACATGGACATGGAGATCACCCATGTGATCCGTGGCGACGACCATGTGAACAACACGCCCAGACAAATCCACATCTTCAAGGCCCTGGGTAAGCCGCATCCGGTTTATGCCCATTTGCCCACCGTCCTCAACGAGCAGGGCGAAAAAATGAGCAAGCGCAATGGCGCCAAGCCCGTTACCCAGTACCGTGACGAGGGCTATTTGCCCGATGCCATGGTCAATTACTTGGCTCGCCTCGGCTGGAGCCATGGTGACGATGAAATTTTTTCTCGCCAGCAGTTTTTGTCTTGGTTTGACTTGGACCACCTCGGCAAGAGTGCGGCCCAGTTCGATGAGGCCAAACTCAAATGGGTCAATGCCCAACACCTCAAGGCCAGCTCTGGCGAGCAACTGGCCTCTTGGGTGCAACCCTGGTTGCAGCCAGAAGCAAAAAGTGAGGTCAGTCGATTGGCCTCATGGTGTGATTTGTTCAAAGACCGGTGCGACACCTTGTGCGCTTTGGCCGAGTGGGTCAATCGCACGGTGGGGCCGGTGAACATCAAGCCCGAAGATTTGGCTCAACACGTGACCGATGCCGTCAAACCGGCATTGGCCGCTTTTGCTCAAGGCCTCAAGACCGTCAATTGGACAGCCGCAGACATCGCAGCCTTGATCAAGTCGGTTTTGCAAGCGCATCAACTCAAAATGCCCCAACTTGCCATGCCGGTTCGTGTCTTGGTGTTGGGCACGCCGCAAACGCCTTCTTTGGATCAGGTGCTTGCTTTGAGCAGCAAAGAGCGTGTGGTGGCCTTGATCGAAGCTGGCCTTTGAATTAGGCGACAGTGCACTGCGCTGCAACTCGCCTGATTTCAGGCTTGGCGAGTTGGTCTCAAAGTGGCCTCAAAGGGGCATTGAAAAGCTGGCTATAATGCCGGTCTCGATGCCCAATGGGGGTATAGCTCAGCTGGGAGAGCGCTTGCATGGCATGCAAGAGGTCAGCGGTTCGATCCCGCTTACCTCCACCAGTTTTCGATGATTCAGCACAAAGTCTCCTTCGTCTAGAGGCCTAGGACACGACCCTTTCACGGTTGTAACAGGGGTTCGAATCCCCTAGGAGATGCCACTGCGGAGTGGTAGTTCAGTTGGTTAGAATACCGGCCTGTCACGCCGGGGGTCGCGGGTTCGAGCCCCGTCCACTCCGCCAATTTCAGAAAATGACGCCGCGGGTTTCCGCGGCGTCACTTTTTGGAAACTCTCCGAATCTCAAATTTCAACATGCGCGCATGGCCCTGACGGCCGCGGGGTCTGCCGCCAAGTCGTGAGGACCGGTCCGCATGATGGAATTCATCCGTGAAC
>JBEAMY010000270.1:0-5613 GCA_041165725.1 Pseudomonadota bacterium | reverse complement strand
TGCCGATATTCGGCGCTCTTTCCTCGAATTTTTCAAAGATCGTGGTCACACGGTCGTGGCCTCCAGCCCGTTGGTGCCGGGCAATGACCCCACGCTGATGTTCACCAACTCGGGCATGGTCCAGTTCAAGGACGTGTTTCTGGGCACCGACAAGCGCTCTTATGTGCGAGCTGCATCCGTTCAAGCCTGCTTGCGCGCAGGGGGCAAGCACAACGACCTCGAAAACGTGGGCTATACCGCCCGACACCACACCTTCTTCGAGATGCTGGGCAATTGGTCCTTTGGCGATTACTTCAAGCGCGAGTCACTCAAATGGGCGTGGGAATTGTTGACCGAGGTCTACAAGCTTCCCAAAGACAGACTGCTCGCCACGGTTTACCAAGAGGACGACGAGGCCTACAACATTTGGACTCAGGAAATTGGCCTGCCTCCAGAGCGTGTGATCCGCATCGGTGACAACAAGGGTGGCCGCTACAAGAGCGACAACTTCTGGATGATGGCCGACACTGGCCCTTGCGGCCCTTGCAGCGAGATTTTTTACGACCATGGTCCACACATTCCTGGTGGCCCTCCGGGTAGTCCCGATGAAGATGGCGATCGCTTCATCGAAATCTGGAACAACGTGTTCATGCAATTTGAAATGCACGAAGACGGCTCGGTCACGCCTTTGCCCGCACCTTGCGTGGACACAGGCATGGGCCTGGAGCGCTTAGCGGCCATCTTGCAGGGCGTTCACAGCAATTACGAAATTGACCTCTTCGATGCCTTGATCAAAGCGGCTGCGCGCGAAACCGGTTGCGCCGATCTTCACAGCCCCAGCCTTCGCGTGATTGCCGACCACCTGCGTGCCACCGCTTTCTTGGTGGCCGATGGCGTGATTCCCAGCAACGAAGGTCGAGGCTATGTGCAACGCCGCATCGTTCGCCGTGCCATTCGCCACGGCTACAAGCTGGGCAAAAAGACCCCGTTCTTCCACAAGCTGGTGCCTGACCTCGTTCAACTCATGGGCGATGCTTATCCCAACCTTTCTCAAAACGCCCAGCGCGTGGCCGATGTCCTCAAGGCCGAAGAAGAGCGTTTTTATGAGACTCTGGAAAACGGCATGCAAATCTTGGACGCCGCTTTGGCCGATGGTTCCAAGGTCTTGGCAGGCGATGTGGCCTTCAAGTTGCACGACACCTTTGGCTTTCCTCTGGACCTCACCAACGACGTGTGCCGAGAACGCAATGTGTCGGTGGATGCCGATGGGTTCAATTCGGCCATGGACAAACAAAAAACCCAAGCTCGCGCTGCTGGCAAGTTCAAGATGGACAAAGCGCTGGACTACAGCGGTGCAGGCAATGACTTTGTCGGGTACGAACATTTGAGCGCATCGGCCAAGGTGCTGGCGCTGTATGTCGATGGCACGCCTGCACAAGAGCTCAGGGCGGGTCAACAAGGCGTCGTGGTTCTCGATGCCACGCCGTTCTATGCGGAGTCGGGTGGCCAAGTGGGCGATCAAGGCCTCATCAGCTCAGGCTCGGCAAGCTTTCACGTCGAAGACACGCAAAAAATCAAAGCCGATGTCTTTGGTCACCATGGCAGCGTGCAAAAGGGATCGATCAAGGTGGGCGATGCAGTGCAAGCCCAAGTCGATGCTGCTGTGCGTGCTGCCACGGTGCGCAACCACAGCGCCACCCATCTGATGCACAAGGCCTTGCGCGATGTGCTGGGCACTCACGTTCAACAAAAAGGCTCGCTGGTCACCGCAGAGCGAACTCGTTTTGACTTTGCCCATAACGCCCCTGTGAGTGATGAGCAAATCCGCCGCATCGAAGCCTTGGTCAACGCGCAGGTGCTGGCCAATGCAGGTGCAAGAGCCGAAGTCATGGCCTTGGAGGCCGCGCAAAAAACCGGCGCGATGATGCTCTTCGGCGAGAAATACGGCGAGACGGTTCGAGTCTTGAGCATTGGCAACAGCACCGAACTTTGTGGCGGTACCCACGTCAAAGCGACGGGCGACATTGGCCTTTTCAAGATCGTGGCAGAAAGCGGTGTGGCCGCTGGCGTTCGCCGCATCGAAGCTGTGACAGGGGAAAACGCCCTGAGCTATTTGCAGTCTCTTGAATCCACAGTGGCCCAAGCTGCGGGCACCCTCAAGGCCCAACCGGCCGATCTCAATCACCGCATTGCTCAGGTGCTCGATCAGGTCAAGGCCCTGGAAAAAGAACTCGCTGCCGCCAAAGGCAAGCTGGCTTCTGCCCAAGGTGACGAACTCCTGGCCCAAGCCATCGATGTCAAAGGCATCAAGGTCTTGGCGGCGCGCCTCGATGGTGCTGATGCCAAAGCCTTGCGCGAAACCGTCGACAAACTCAAAGACAAACTCAAGACGGCAGCCATCGTTTTGGCCACAGTGGACGGCGACAAAGTTCAGATCGCAGCTGGTGTGACCAGCGACAGCACCTCACGCATCAAGGCGGGTGATCTGGTGAGCCATGTGGCCTCACAAGTGGGCGGCAAAGGCGGTGGCAAGCCCGACTTCGCCATGGCCGGCGGCACTCAGCCCGCCGGTTTGGATGCAGCCCTCAAAGGGGCATCGGCCTGGGTGGCCGAACGCCTCACTTGAGCACGTCGCCCAAGCAAACGTACTTCAGTTCAATGTAGTCGTCCATGCCGTGGTGCGAGCCTTCCCGACCCAATCCCGATTGCTTGACGCCACCAAAGGGCACGTGCTCAGTGGCCAAAATGCCCACGTTCACGCCCACCATGCCGTATTCCAGGGCTTCGCTTACCCTGAAAATGCGGCCCACATCGCGGCTGTAGAAGTAGCTGGCTAGACCGTACTCGGTGTTGTTGGCCAGCGCAATCGCTTCTTCTTCGGTCTTGAATTTGAAGACGGGTGCAAATGGACCAAAGGTTTCTTCGCGGGCGCAGGCCATGTCGGAGCTGGCATTGGCGATCACCGTGGGTTCGAAGAACAGGCCGCCCAGTCGCTTGCCACCGGTCAGCACGCGGCCACCTTTGGCCACGGCATCGGCCACGTGCCGCTCGACTTTTTCGACGGCGGCTTCTTCGATCAGAGGGCCTTGATTGACGCCATCCTCAAAGCCATTGCCCACCTTGGCGGTTTTGACTTTGGCCGCGAACTGGTTCACGAATTCATCGTAAACACCTTCTTGAACGTAAATGCGGTTAGAGCACACGCAAGTCTGACCCGCATTGCGGTATTTGCTGGCAAACGCACCTTCAACCGCGGAGGCGATGTCGGCATCGTTGAACACGATGAAGGGTGCGTTGCCGCCCAGCTCCAAAGACATCTTTTTGACGGTGGGGGCCGATTGGGCCATGAGGATGCGGCCCACTTCGGTGGAACCTGTGAAGGAGAGGTGACGCACCACGTCGCTGGCGCAAAGCACCTTGCCCACGGCAATGCTGTTGGCCGTGTCGGCCACCAGGATATTGAGCACCCCAGCAGGAATGCCAGCGCGCATGGCCAACTCAGCTGCAGCCAAGGCCGTCAACGGCGTGAGTTCGGCGGGCTTGATGACCACAGGGCAGCCCGCGGCCAAAGCGGGGGCAACCTTGCGCGTGATCATGGCGAGCGGGAAATTCCAGGGCGTGATGGCTGCACAAACGCCTATGGGTTGTTTGAGCACCATCAGTCGGCGGTTGTTGTCAAAAGTGGGCAGCGTTTCGCCATTGACCCGCTTGGCTTCTTCCGCAAACCATTCCACAAAGCTTGCGCCATAGGCCACTTCTCCCCTTGATTCGGCCATGGGCTTGCCTTGTTCTGCGGTCATGATGCGGGCCAGGTCTTCCTGGTTGGCCATGAGCAAATCGAACCATTTGCGCATGATGATGGCGCGCGCTTTGGCGGTGGTGTTGCGCCATCCTGCCCATGCCGCATTGGCGGCAGCGATGGCGGCTTCGGCTTGGGCAGGCCCTTGGTTGGCCACGTGGACGAGAAGGTGTCCGGTGGCTGGATCGTTGACGGCAAAGCTGCCTTGACCGTCAACCCATTGACCGTTGATCAGGCCTTGGGTTTTCAGGAGGCTGGGATCGGCCAGCAGGGAAAGGGGAGATGTTTTCATGTCCATGTGAGCCTCTGGTAGCAATGTGGATGAGTCGTCAAAAAAAGAGAGTGTGCACTGTTGTTCAAGACCTTTCAGCCATGTGGGCGACCGATGCGCTCAAACATCAGATCCCAAACCCCATGTCCGAGTTTCAGGCCACGCCGCTCGAATTTGGTTTCGGGCCTGTGCGCTGGCCGATCGGCAAACCCGCTTGCATGGCGGCTTAGGTTGACCAACAAAGGCTGATCTTGCAAGACCGACAGCATGTGTTCGGCATAGGGTTGCCAGTCGGTGGCGAAATGGATTTGCCCACCTGGTTTGAGCAAATGGCAAACCTTGCTCAGCCACTCAGGCTGAACCAAGCGCCGCTTGTGATGACGTTTTTTGTGCCATGGATCGGGGAAGAACAAATGAAGTCCGTCCAAGCTATGCGCAGCCAGCATCTGATCCATGACCTCAACGGCATCGTGAGCCAGGATGCGAATGTTGTGCAAGCCCTGCGATTCGATGCGCATCAGCAGCGCGCCAACGCCAGGCTCGTGAACTTCGCAACACAGGAAACGGGTGTGCGGCCATTGGGCAGCGATGTGGGCCGTGGCGTCACCCATTCCGAAACCAATTTCAAGCACGCAAGGTGCGCCTTTGAGTTTGGGGCCAAATGCAGCGTCCCAGTCCAAGGGTTCGCTTTGAAACGGCAAGACGTAGCGCGGCGCAAGTTCGCGCAAGGCGCGGTCTTGACCCACGGTGACTCGGCCAGCACGGCGAACAAAGCTTCGAATTCGTCGCGGGTGTTCTGGGCCGTTTGAATCGCAGGCGTGGTCACCAGCATCGGCTACCTTGGATTCCAGCGCTTGATCGTAGATGGGTGTGGGGGTGTTCATGGGTGAGGCGAAAATCAAGTCGCAAATTCTAGGCGCGATGCATCAATGTGAATGGACAGACCAAACCTGAACCCAGCGCCCTAAGGCTTCGGCCACGCTCAAATGCTCAGGCATCTGAGGCAATTTCAGAACCAGCGCTGCCTCATTGAGGGTGCGCAAAGCATGATCGGTGGCGATGGCAGAAGCACCGGTCTGCTTGGACAGTTTTTGACCATCGCTCGCCAAGACCAATGGTCCATGCCAGTAATGGGGACGCTCAAAGCCCAGGGCCTGTTGCAACACAATCTGTCGTGCGGTGTTGTCTGCCAGGTCTTCTCCGCGCACCACATGGGTGATGCCTTGTTCGTGGTCATCGATCACCACCGCAAGTTGGTAGGCCCATTGGCCGTCGGCGCGGCGCAAGACAAAATCGCCCACCACCTCGCTCACCAATTGCGATTGAGGACCAAGGCGAAAGTCCACCCATTCGATGACGGCATCGGGGACGCGCAAGCGCCACGCCACGCCGTCCGCCGCTGGGTTTGCTTCAGGCAAGCTGGAAGAGGGCACTGGGGGCAGTTGACGGCACCAACCTGGATAAGGCCTGGCCTCTGTGACAGTCGCTGTGTGTTCTTCCCAATGGCGCTGAATGCGCTGGCGTGAGCAACGACAGGGGTAGACCCGATTCAAGGCATGCAATT
>JBEAMY010000269.1:0-3307 GCA_041165725.1 Pseudomonadota bacterium | reverse complement strand
TGGCCGCAGGCATGGGTTGGCCAGTTGCCGGGGATGAGGATGGGGGCATCGAATAAGGCCGACTCGCACATCCGGCCAAGCTTCCTAGAATCAGCAGCGATGCCAACACACCAACATAAGCGCGTTTACTCATGTGGCTGATTTTGCTTGAAGCTTTGGGCGCAGGCCTGATCTTGATTGCCTTGGTCTGGTGGACCATGTTTTCGGGTCGCAAAGACCTGGACGATGAAGAGGACGAGGACACCCAACCACCTACCCGCTGAGTTCAGAGTCGGCGGTTATTCAGCGCAGGCAACTGGGTGCGGACCTTGTCCAGATCCGACCAAGACACCTCGGCCATCACCACACCTTCACCTTGTGGCAGTTCGCCCAACACCTTGCCCCAGGCATCGATCACCATGGTATGACCCCATGTGTGGCGACCATTGGCATGATGACCACCTTGGGCCGAGGCCACCACCACGCACTGGTTCTCAATTGCCCTGGCCCTGAGCAGGACTTCCCAATGCGCCTGACCTGTCGTGTGCGTGAAGGCACTGGGCACCACGATGAGGTCGACGCCTTGATCGGCATAGACACGGTAAAGCTCAGGAAAGCGAAGGTCGTAACAGACGCTCAGTCCCATGCGCCAGTTTCGCCCTGAACGGTCCACGCCATCGACCACCACAGCTTGTTGACCATGGCGCAACACACGCGACTCATTGAATTGCTCATCGCCGTTGTTGAACTCGAACAAATGAATCTTGTCGTAACGCGCCACACATTCGCCCTGCGGGTTCCAAACAGCCAGCGTGTTGTGCGCTTGGTCATCGCAGTGCGCGATGGCCATCGGCAAGGTGCCCCCAACCAACCACAGCTTGCACTCGCGTGCCACGGCGCTCAGGGCCTCTTGCAAAGGGCCGTGCCCCCAAGCTTCGCGGATGGCCAGCTTGTCGGTGTCTTTGAGGCCCAGCAGGGCAAAGTGCTCAGGCAAACACACCAACTCGGCGCCTTGGTCAGCGGCTTGCCGGATCAGCCTCAGGGCATCGCGCAAATTGGCTTCGGGGTCCACACCGGAGACCATTTGCACAGCGGCCAGCTTCATGGGTTGCGGTCCTTTGAACTTGAAATCACTTTGCCCGTTTCTGCATCCACAGTGTCCACCACGGGATCGCTCCAACTGCCGTAGATGTGCAGGTGGTCCGTCGTGGCCTTGATCAGCGGTTGCCTCAGCACATACTGCGCCACGAATGAGGTGAGACCCACCACTGGGTTGATGGCCGAATAAAAGAGCGAGGCGGTGCCCGCATTGAGCTCTGGAACCACCAAGACTTTGAGATCGTGGGTTTCGTCGTTGACATTGGCCCAGCCCTCCATGAACACGCCTGCAGACACGCCCTTCATCTGCAAGTTGTTGGTCCTGGCCACGCCTTTTTCCATGACGATGTCACCACGGAAGAAGTCAAAAGCAAAGCCCTGGCTGAACACGTCTCTGAAGTCCAGGGCCAGTCGCCTGGGTAGGGATTGCAAACTGAGAATGCCCACCAAACGCCCAACGCCAGGCTCGCTTTTGAGGAACTGCCCTCTTTCAATGTTCATGTTGAATTGGCCGCTCATGGTTTGGACACTGGGGCTGATTGGCGAAGACTGCCAACCCAAATTGCCCATCAGCTTGCCCTGACCCGCGCGAACCGCACCGGGTATGCCCAAACGGCTCAAAAAGGCACCGCCGTCTTGCACATCCAAGGCGAAGTCCAAGCGCGTTTGTTGAGTGAGTCGCGCTGGGTTCCAATCGCCTTTGGCCTTGAACTTGGCCTCGGGCAAAGTCAGGTCAAAGCGCTGCAGTTGCCAATCGCGGCCACCTTGCGCCAAATTGCGGTTGACGGCCTCGATGTCGACTCGCCCCCAAGGCTTGCCCCTGAGCGTGAGGGACTGCACCGTGACTTTGAGCGAGGGCATTTGACGGCGACTGTCGGTGGCCAGCGCGTTCTCCATGCGGGTCGCCACTGAGGGCGGAATGAACAATCGCTGGAAGTTGAAGGCCAATTCAGAGGGCTGATCCCCTTTGGGTGGAAGGTATTGACCTTGACCTTGAAAGTCTGCCCCCTTGAGGTCCATCTCCCACGATTGACCCTTGCGCTGAGCCCGCGCCTGAACCGACTGCCAAGTGCGTCCTGCCGCCATGAGTCGCTCAGCCTGGAAGTTCACCTGACTTGGCAACCAAGCAGAAAGTGGATCTGCGGTCGCAGGGCGTTGCACGCCCCGCACTGTGGAAGATGAGGTCGGCACGACATCCGCTTCCAGCTTTTCCAGGGCGTCCTGCCAAGCATCCCAATCCAGATCGACAAAGCCCATCTGCCAAGCCACCGTTCGGCCACTGACGGGTAAAGATTGCTGAGTGACATCAGGCCCCAACATCAAAACGCCGTTGATGGGTTCAAAAGGCCCATCTGAAAGATGGCGAACTTGGTATTGGGCTTTGAGCACCTGCCCCCAGCTCAGGCTCAACACCGATTCGGGATTGGCGCGGGTGGAGCTGAGCGGGGTCGAAGCGGGTTTGAGCTCAAGCCGCAAGGGCAAGTTTTGCGAACTCAGCTTATCCAACGGTGGCGGCAATTTGGACGACAAGCCCATGCCTTGTGAAGTGAGCAATGCACTGAGTCGGCCATCGCGAAGGCTCAGACCCAAATCAAAACGGGTGGAACCATCGAGCTGTTCGGCAAGACGGGCCAATGGAGCGAGTTGCTTTTGGCCACGCAGACCGGCTGCGGTGGCGATGCCAGAAATTTTGAGGGTTGAGGGTTTGGTCGCATCAGCTAGCGCCTGAGCGGTGAAGGCCAAGCCGCCCTCGATGCGCAATTCACCGCCCAAGCCTGTGGCTCTGGCACCAGGCACTTGAATGCGCGACTCGCTGAACAGCACATCGCCGCTGACCTGACTGAGTTCAGGTAAAGAAGGGCTCCAGCGCACATTGGCTTTATCCAGCATCAACTTGCCAGCGACGGTGGTGCGGTCCAGGTTGTCCAAGGGAATGCGCAAACCCAAATCCACCGCGGTGCGACCCGTGGCCGTGGTGTCGTTGAAGGCGTCACTGAGCAAACCCGACAGAGGGCTTTGGCGAACCACACTCAACATGCCCGAGAGGTCGGCTTGTCCTTGAGCTGAAACCTCAACCACAGCACGGTTGAGGTCGGCAATGCGTGCTTCTATGCCCTTCCAGCTCAGGCCCGACGGGCCTTGCGCCTTGGCCGAAGCATTTCGCACCGCCATCGACAAGCCCTTGAATTCCAGATCCCCCTGCAGGTTCATCAAAGCCGGCCACTGCAAG
>JBEAMY010000268.1:0-3351 GCA_041165725.1 Pseudomonadota bacterium | reverse complement strand
CTTGAGGGCCTCCTCTTCGGACCCCCTTTTGTCCATGAGCATCTTGAGGATTTGTATGCCGACCCTGAGGTTGGTCACCGGGTCATACGCGGCCTCGGTGCCGCCATAGCGTTCGTAGAGCTTGGCATTGATGGTGGTCATCACCTGCATCAATCCTGCCGCTCCCACGGGGCTTTGGGCATAAGGATGCACGCCAGATTCAACGCACATGACCGCGAGGATCAGGGTGGGGTCGATTTGCACCCGCCGACCCTCGACAAATGCCACTTTGACCAGTGCAGCAACCGGCTCGGGCGCAACGCGGTAGCGTTTGGATATCCAGGACACGGCTCGCAGCTCGTCCTGCGAGAGGGTGTCGGCGTCGAGGTAAGTGGCGCGGCTCAGGGCCTCGGGGTCTGCCGGGATGCCACTTTCACTGCGGATGAGGTAGATGAAGCCATTTTTGAGCAGGTGTCGCAAATCGGGCTGCGATTGAATCAGCAGCACGCTGCCCACGATCACCAAGCCGGTGACCACAAAAGTGTTTTTGAAGAAAAGCCGAGCGCCCTGGGCAGTGTCTGCAGCCAGGGTGGCAAAGGCGAATTGAAGGGTCTGGAATCGCATGGGCATGAACAACGATGCAGCCGTATCCCATAGAGATCAAAGTGGCGGAGAGAGCGGGATTCGAACCCGCGGTGGGCTATTAACCCACACACGCTTTCCAGGCGTGCGACTTAAACCGCTCATCCATCTCTCCTGAAGTGGCGCATTCTAGCAGTGGCGGGAGTACACTTCGCGCGTTTTCCTTGCGACCCGGTTTTGGAGTGCAGTATGAAATTTCGTTTCCCCATTGTCATCATTGACGAGGACTTCCGCTCCGAAAATACATCGGGTTCAGGCATTCGTGCCCTGGCGCAAGCCATTGAGGGGGAGGGCTTTGAAGTACTGGGGGTCACCAGCTACGGTGATCTCAGCCAGTTCGCCCAGCAACAATCCCGCGCAAGTGCTTTCATTCTGTCCATTGACGATGAAGAGTTTTCACCCGGTCCCGACGAAGACCTTGCCGTGGTCAACCTTAGGCATTTCATCGAGCAGGTGCGCCGCAAGAACGCCGATGTGCCCCTTTATGTTTATGGCGAAACCAAGACCTCTCGCCACCTGCCCAACGACATCCTCAGAGAACTGCACGGCTTCATTCACATGTTCGAGGACACCCCCGAGTTTGTCGCCAAGCACATCATTCGCGAGGCCAAGAGCTACCTAGAAGGCCTTCAACCACCGTTCTTCAAAGCGTTGCTCGACTACGCCGAGGACGGCTCCTACTCATGGCATTGCCCGGGTCATTCGGGCGGTGTGGCTTTTCTCAAGAGCCCAGTGGGTCAGATGTATCACCAGTTTTATGGTGAAAACATGCTGAGGGCCGACGTTTGCAATGCGGTTGAAGAACTTGGCCAACTGCTGGACCACAATGGCGCGATTGGCGAGAGCGAGCGCAATGCCGCGCGCATTTTCAACGCCGACCACTGCTTTTTCGTGACGAACGGCACCTCGACTTCTAACAAGATGGTCTGGCACCATGCGGTGGCCCCCGGCGACGTGGTGGTGGTGGATCGCAACTGCCACAAATCGGTTCTTCACGCCATCATCATGACGGGTGCGATTCCCGTTTTCCTCAAGCCAACGCGCAACCACTTTGGCATCATTGGTCCCATCGCAGAGGCTGATTTCTCACCGGAGTCGATACAGGCTTTGATCAAAGCCAACCCCTTGCTCAAGGGGCGCGACCCCAAAGGGCTAAAGCCCCGTATCCTGACGCTCACGCAATCCACCTACGACGGGGTGCTCTACAACACCGAGCGCATCAAGCACTTGCTCGATGGTTACATCCCCAACCTGCATTTCGACGAAGCTTGGCTGCCCCACGCGGCTTTCCATCCGTTTTACGGGCCCTACCACGCCATGGGTAAAAAGCGTGCCCGCCCCAAGGATTCGGTGGTCTATGCGACCCAGTCTATCCACAAGCTCTTGGCGGGCATCAGTCAGGCCAGTCATGTGCTGGTTCAAGACGCTCAAAACCAGAAGCTCGACACCCATTTGTTCAACGAGTCTTTCTTGATGCACACCAGCACCAGCCCACAGTACAGCATCATCGCCAGTTGCGATGTGGCTGCTGCCATGATGGAGCCCCCTGGTGGGACAGCACTGGTCGAAGAAAGCATTTATGAAGCGCTGGACTTTCGCCGTGCCATGCACAAAGTCGACGAGGAATACGGCAAGGATTGGTGGTTCAAGGTCTGGGGTCCAGACATTCAAGAGGATGACGGCATTGGAACGGCAGATGTATGGGTGCTCAAGGGCGAGCAAAAACTGCGTCGCAATGGCAAGCGTTCGCCCGACAGCTGGCATGGCTTTGGCAATCTGGCCGAAGGCTTCAACATGCTCGACCCGATCAAGGCAACCGTGGTCACTCCTGGCCTCGATCTGAATGGGCATTTCCACGACACCGGCATCCCGGCCAGCATCGTGACCAAGTTCCTCGCCGAGCATGGTGTGATTGTTGAAAAAACGGGCCTCTACAGTTTTTTCATCATGTTCACCATCGGCATCACCAAGGGGCGGTGGAATTCGCTGCTTACCGCGTTGCAACAGTTCAAGGACGATTTCGACAAGAACCAAATGATGTGGCGCATCATGCCCGAGTTCTGCGCCAAGTATCCCCAGTACGAGCGCATGGGTTTGCGCGATTTGTGCCAACGCATTCACTCGCTTTATGCCAAACACGACATCGCGCGACTGACCACCGAGATCTACCTCACGGACCTCAAGCCAGCGATGAAACCCAGCGATGCCTTTGCTCAGATTGCCCACCGCAACACCGAGCGAGTTCCTGTCGATCAGTTGGTCGGGCGCGTTGCCACCAGCCTGATCACGCCTTATCCGCCCGGCATTCCTTTGTTGATTCCTGGCGAGGTTTTCAACAAACGGATCGTCGACTACCTCAAGTTCTCGCGCGAGTTCAACCATCAACTCCCCGGTTTCGAGACCGACATTCATGGACTGGTGGAGCAAGTTGATGCGCAAGGAAACCTGAGCCTTTATGCCGACTGTGTCCGAAACACCTGAACAGGCCGAACGCACCCGACAGATTGCGCTGGTTGGGTTGTGGATCTTCCCCATCTTGTGGACGGTCAACTTGTGGGCTGCACGCGTGGCACACGGTGTGGTCTCGCCCAATGTGTTGGCATTGGGGCGGTGGGGATTGGTTGGCTTGTTTTTGGCCTTGCTGACCCGGCATGAACTTTGGGCCAAGCGCCAATGGATCAAGGCCCACTTCTGGCGCTATGTGATCTTGGGGGCGTGTGGCATGTGGAT
>JBEAMY010000267.1:0-3978 GCA_041165725.1 Pseudomonadota bacterium | reverse complement strand
TGAGGCCATGCAAAGCCTGAAGAATGTGCACCGCACCTTGCAGGGCATCGGTGCCGGTGTCGGGAATCGCAGCATGGGCCATTTCGCCCTGAACCGTGACTTCCATTTGCAAACAGCCGTTGTGGGCTGTGACCACTTCGTAACTGAAGCCCGCTGCCACCATGAGGTCTGGATGGGACAGGCCTTTTTGGAGCAGCCAACCCGGGCCGAGTTCACCGCCGAACTCTTCGTCGTAGGTGAAATGCAATTCCAGTTGACCCTTGAGTCGACCTGGTGTGGTGGCATGGATGGCTTCAAGGGCGCGGGTTGCAAAGGTGAAGGTGGAGAAGTCGCTTTTGCTGACCGCGGTGGCTCGACCATACATCTTTCCATCAGCGATTTCACCGCCGTAAGGGGGGTGGCTCCAGCCCTCACCCGGAGGAACCACATCACCATGGGCATTGAGTGCAATCGTGGGGCCGCCAGAAGCGTAGGGGCGTCTCACAATCAAATTGGTGATGCTTTGCAGGCCGTAGGCTTTGACCTCCAGATCGGGGACTGCATGTTTCTCTGCCAGCAAACCCATTTGAGCCAAGAGTTCAGCCGTTCGTTCCGCATGGGGTGCATTGTTGCCAGGGGGCGTGTCGGTAGGGACCTTGACCAGTTCTTGCAAGAAGCGGACTTGTTCGTCAAAGTGTTCATCGATCCACGCGTCAAGCGCGGCATAAGCATCGTTCATCGTCATTCCTTGGGGGTGATCGTGTGATGGAGAGGGCCCGGGGTTGTGATCAGATAAAAAAGGTGGAGGACTGGTTCAGCCCTTCAAATGGTTCAGCACGTGCATGAAGGCACAGATCGCCAGTTCCATGTCGTCACTGGTGGTGCTCTCCAAGGGGTTGTGGCTGATGCCGCTGTTGAGGCCACGCACAAACAACATGGCCTGGGGCATCACCTCATGCAACTTCATCGCATCGTGACCGGCGCCGCTGGGCATGCGATGAATGGGCAAGCCCAGGTCTGACACCGCGTTCTCCCAAAGCTGTTGCAAGCCCGGATCACTGGGTGCCGCGCTCACGCGCAAGACCTCATCGAGAACAGGCGTCACGCCGCGCCGCTCGCAAATCGAATGGAATTTGGCCACCACATCACCCACCATGGCGTCGCGCTGGCTGTCAGTGGGCGCGCGCAAGTCCAGGCTGAAACAGCATCGGCCCGGAATCACATTGACAGAACCATTGGGCACTTCAAGCATGCCCATGGTGGCCACAGAAGTGGTGTCTTGTGCGGCGCGTTGTTCCAGGTACAGGGCCAATTCAGCCACTGCGCCCACCGCATCACGCCGCCTGTCCATGGGCGTGGTGCCAGCGTGGCTGGCCATGCCCACCACTTCGCCCATGAACCGCACACTGCCATTGATCGAGCTCACAATGCCCAAGGGCAAATCGAGTTCGTTGAGCACGGGGCCTTGCTCGATGTGGACTTCGATGAAACCCAAATAACGCGACGCGTCACGCTCAATGGAGGCAATGGCTTTGGGGTCAAGCCCGGCGCTGCGCATGGCCTCGCGCATGGTCACGCCCTGGGCGTCGGTTTGATCCAGCCAATCCGGGTTGAATGCCCCCACCAAAGCGCCTGAGCCAAGGAAAGTGGCTTTGAAGCGCTGGCCTTCCTCTTCTGCAAAAGCCACGACTTCGATGCCAAACGGCAGACGGCGCTTGGCGCGGGCCAGCTCGCGCACGCAGGCCATGGGCACAAAAATGCCCAGCCTTCCGTCGTACTTGCCACCATTGCGTACTGTGTCGTAATGGCTGCCCGTGAGCAAATAGCGACCAGATGGGCTTGCTGGGTGATAACGCCCCACCACATTGCCCACTGCATCGATGTAGACCTCGTCAAAGCCACAGGCCTTCATGCCCAACTCAAGGGTCTGGGCGCACCGTTGATGGGCCGTGGTGAGGTAGGTGACTGTGAGCTCGCCACGCTCCAAATGGCCCTCATCGCTGTATTGGGCCAGCCATTCGTGCCAGTCCCACACTTCATGGCCCAGGACTGGCTCAAGACCCAGTTTGTCGTTAAGCCGAATTTCAACAATGCGATGAATGTGGCGAATGCACTCGTCCAACTCGAACTCGGCATGATGGTTCAAACGCCGCTCAAAAGCCTGAATGATTTGCGTGCGGCTGAGCCCCGTACCTCTGGGACCACGCACCGCCAGGATGAAGGGCCAGCCAAATTTGGCGTTGTAGGCCGCGTTGTGTTGTTGAATGCGGGCGAACTCTTCAGGGCTGCAGTGTGTGAGACCAGCGCGACTTTGTTCGCCAGTGGATTCGGTGGTCAGCGTCTGGTTGACCATGGCCTTGCCCGCTAGCTCTGGGTGAGCCCGGATGAGGGCCAGCTTGGCCTCGCGACCGGCTTCGTTGAGCACTTGCACCATGGCCAGCTTGAGCGCGGCAGTCGATTGAAAAGGCCGCTTGGTGAGGGCTTGCGACGCAATCCAGTCGGAGTGCTCGTAAAGGCCTGTTAAGTGCGAAGCGGCTTCTACTAGCGGCAAGGTGTTGATCTGCTGAAGACTCAAGGTGGATGGCGTTGACATGGGGGTCCTTTCGCTTTGGCGGGCGATGGTGGGCTCAGAGCTGGGGTGCTGGATGATGGGCTTTCCAATGGCGGGCAATGTCGATTCGACGCGCCACCCAAACCTTGTCGTGTGCGGCAATGTGATCTAAAAACCTTTGCAAGGCGGTGATGCGCCCTGGCCGCCCCAGCAGCCTGCAATGCATGCCAATGCTCATCATCTTGGGGGCGTTGAGTCCATTGGGGTCGCCTTCGGCGTACAAGGCATCGAAGGTGTCTTTCATGTATTCAAAAAATGGATCGGCATGCGAATAGCCTTGGGGCAGGGCAAAGCGCATGTCGTTGCAGTCCAAGGTGTAGGGCACGATCAACTGCATGGCGTCGCTGCCATCGGTTTTACGCACCTTCATCCAGAAAGGCAGGTCGTCGCCATAGTAATCGCTGTCGTACTCAAAGCCGCCAAAGTCCGCCACCAGCCTGCGGGTATTGGGGCTGTCCCTACCGGTGTACCAACCCAAAGGGCGCTCACCCGTGAGCTCGGTCAGGATGGCCATGGCCTGAGCCATGTGTTCGCGTTCAGTGGCCTCGTCAATGTGCTGATAGTGAATCCACTTGAGCCCATGGCAGGCCATGTCATGGCCCAGTTCGCGAAATGCAGCCACGACATCGGGATGCTTTTGCAAGGCGGTGGCTACGCCAAACACCGTCAGCGGCCACTGACGACGCTCGAACTCGCGAAGGATTCGCCACACGCCCGCGCGTGAGCCGTATTCGTAAATGCCTTCCATGCTGATGTGGCGCGCTTCAAAAGCCGCTGGGTTGAACATTTCCGAGAGGAACTGTTCGCTGGCCTTGTCGCCGTGCAGCACCGAGTTCTCGCCGCCTTCCTCGTAGTTGAGGACGAACTGAACCGCAATGCGAGCGCCACCCGGCCATTGGGCATGAGGCACTTGTCGGCCATAGCCCACCAAGTCACGGGGGTAGGTGTGTGTGCTGTCGTAGAGCATGGTTTCTTTCAGAGGCTTCAAGTCAAAGCCATGGCGATGTCGTTGCTGGGCATTTGCCTATCCAGGGCCAAATTGGCAACGACGTTATGCAGGTGTTCGTCCATCAGGCGAACGGCGAGTTCGGCATCCCTTGCTTCCAGGGCATCCACGATGCGTTGATGCTCCTCGACCGAGTGCTCAGCGGCATGGGCGGTCTGATACATCAGGGTGATGAGGGCACAGCGCGAAATCAGTTCACCCAAAACCTCGGCCAGAACATGATTGCCCATGAGCTGGGCCATGACCACATGGAAATCACCCAGCAAATCGGTGCGGTGGGACACGTCGTTGCGTTCGATGGCGGCCAACTCTTGAGCGACGTGATCGCGCAAGGCTCGAATGTGCCCGGCTGTGGCTTCGTGGGCAAATTGGCGGGTCATCT
>JBEAMY010000266.1:0-3148 GCA_041165725.1 Pseudomonadota bacterium | reverse complement strand
CGTGTTCAGACGGCTGGCGGTGCACAGCGGGTGAACTGCGCCAACACCGAAGGCCTGTTCCGCATCATCCAGTCCATCCCCTCGCCCAAGGCCGAGCCGTTCAAACGTTGGCTGGCGCAGGTCGGTTACGAGCGCGTCAAAGAAATTGAAAACCCCGAACTGGCCAGCGCCCGTGCCCGCGAGCTTTATCAGGCCAAGGGTTACCCGCAGGCATGGATCGAGAAGCGGCTGCGTTCCATTTCCGTGCGCGGGGAGCTGACAGACGAGTGGAAAGCACGCGGCGTGGCCGAGGGCAAAGAGTATTCAATACTCACCGCCGAAATTGCCCGCGCCACCTTTGGCGTGACACCCGTCGAACACAGCCAGCTCAAAGGCCTGGATGTGGTGAAGACCGGCAACAACCTGCACGACCACATGACCGACCTGGAGTTGATCTTCACCATGCTGGGCGAAGCCAGCACCACCGAGATTGCCCGCCGCAGCGACGCCCTGGGTTTTGATGAAAACCGCATCTCCGCCAAAGAGGGCGGGAAGATTGCTGGCAACGCCCGAAAAGCGCTAGAGGCCAAGACGGGTAAGAAGGTGGTGAGCAAAGCCAACTATCTGGCCACAGCAGCTTCGCCCCATTTGCTGGATGCGCCCCAACCTGCAGCGCCGAGCCAGCCCAAAGTTAGGGTGAAGTCGAAGGTGCCCAAGGGCAAATAGCTTAATGCCTTCGCCATGCTGCTTTCAACGATGCGGCACTACGTGGAAAGCATGGGCGGAAAGCTGGAATTGGTAGCCAAGTTTCCTGATCGTCCGTCAGTGGTGATCGACCACTTGGGTGGTGACGTCACCCTCAACAAGCGCGTGCTAAGCTGATCCACGATACCCGCGACGTACCGTATGTCTACAAGGGCGAAAGCACCAGCATTCCCGATGTGACGGGTGATTTCTGCCCCGCCTGCGGCGAAGTTGTCTTGAACCGCGAACACGGTGACCGGTACAGCGAGTTGCTTGCGGTGCATCAAAGGCAAGTGAATGCTGCTTATGTTGACCCAAGCTACATTGCCAAAGTGCGCAAGAAGCTCGACCTAGACCAACGTGAAGCTGCCGCTATTTTTGGCGGTGGCGTGAATGCATTTTCTCGCTACGAGAACGGCAAGACCAAACCACCGCTGGCCTTGGTCAAGTTACTCAAGGTGCTGGATCGCCACCCCGATTTGCTGAGCGAGATCAGAGCGGCTTAACGCTCCCCATGGATCTGAACATGAAAGCCGAATACAACCTCTCCAAGCTCAAAGCCCGCAAAAATCCCTATGCATCCAAGCTCAAAAAGCCTGTGACGATGCGTCTGTCAGAAGACGTTGTCATCTATTTCAAAAGCATGGCTGAGGACGCAGGGGTTCCCTACCAAAGCCTCATCAACTTGTATTTGCGCGACTGCTTGGCCAACAACCGCAAAGTTCAAATCAACTGGCCTAAGCTGGGTTGAACTGTCTAGGTCTTGCGTTCATGCGGGCGCTAAGGGCTCCATGCGCACCACGGCACGCGCTCCCACCGCACTGGCAAAACGTTGGACGGTTCGCAAGGATGGCATACCCCTGCCACTTTCGATGCGTGCCACCACGCTTTGGGTCGTGCCCATGAGTGCGGCCACATCGCCTTGCGTCAGTCCCGCTTGGCGATTGCGTGCTGCAATCAATTCAGATTGGAAATATCTCTTGGTGCAATTGCAAAGTACTGTATAAAATTACAGCTATTCTGGAAGCCATATGAAGAAAATCACCACCCCCAACGATCCCGCGCACCACATCGCGGTATTCCAAGAAACCAGCATTCGCCGCGTCTGGCACAACGAGGAATGGTGGTTTGCCATTGTTGACGTGGTGGGTGTGCTGACCGATTCCGTGCAGCCAGAGGGCTACGTGAAAGACCTGCGCCGCCGTGATCCGGAGCTGGCCAAAGGGTAGGGGCAAATTGCCACCCCCCTTGGTGTTCAGACGGCAGGCGGTGCACAGCGGGTGAATTGCGCCAACACCGAAGGCCTATTGCGCATCATCCAGTCCATCCCCTCGCCCAAGGCCGAGCCGTTCAAACGCTGGCTGGCACAGGTGGGGTACGAGCGAGTTGTAGTGAAGACCGGCAACAAGCTGCGCGACCACATGACCGACCTGGAGTTGATCTTCACCATGCTGGGCGAAGCCAGCACCACCGAGAAAGCCCAGAGTTCGGGTGAAGTCGAAGGTGCGCAAGGGCGAATAGCTTAATGCGGGTACTTTTCAAAAATGGCAAGAAAACTCGATGACGTGATGGCCACGCTGCCCAAAGCCCGAAAAAAACGTGTGGAAGATCGGGCCATGGAGTTGGCAACGCTCAAAGACCTTCGTCATGCTGATTTCAACGATGCGGCACTACGTGGAAAGCATGGGCGCAAAGCTGGAACTGGTAGCCAAGTTTCCTGATCGTCCGTCAGTGGTGATTGACCACTTGGAAAGTAACGTCACCCTCAACAAGTGCGTAAGTGCGGCGCGCCGACTTCTTTGAATCAAACCGTCTGCCCGGCCTTTATGTGGGTTTGGCGCTATTCGTGATGAGCACTTGCGCAGAGATACCCAGGCCTGTATTCAAGTTTCGGATCATGCGCAGCGTCAGGGGGCGTTTGTAGTTAAGCACTTCATAGACGCGGTTGGGCTGGCCAATCATGGGCACCAGATCATGCACCGACAGCCCCGCTTGCTCCATGCGGAATTTGATGGCTTCTACCGGGTCAGGCAAGTCAATCGGATGGTGCCGGCGCTCATAGGACTCGATCAAGGTGGAGAGCACATCAAGGTGTTCGCCAGCTGGTGTGTCAGGCGAGGGGTCTTGATCGACCAGCTTTGACACGATGCGCAGTGCGGCGCGGTAATCCTTCTTGGTACGGATGGGGGTGATTTCCATGGTTCTTTCCTTGACGCTCACGATTGATCCACCGATGCCGCATCGACCTTGTCGTATTCGGCGTGTGTGCCTACAAACTTGACGTAGGCAATTTGCATCCGATAGGCAAAGGCGACGATGAGCCGATATTTGTTCCCTGCAATGTTGAAAACGATCCGGTTGTTTCCAACAATGCTGGCATTTCCGTATTGAGCTTTGACTTCAGCTGGAGATTTCCATTCGGCGC
>JBEAMY010000265.1:0-3539 GCA_041165725.1 Pseudomonadota bacterium | reverse complement strand
AATCATGTCCAAGCGACCAATGGCCCAACCAAAAAACGGGATGGCCAGCAGTTCTTTTTTGAAGACATACGCCAAGGGGTGAGGCATGATGACTGGCATCAAAAAAGTCTCGTAGGTCGATTGGTGTTTGACCAGCAAAACGGCGGGGGCCTTTTGCCCCAACGGCAAATGTTGAGCACCATGAATGCGATAGCGGATGCCCAAAATCCATCGTGCGCTGTGAATGCAGAGCTTGAGCCAAGCCACCGCCACACGATAACCCCAATGCGCACCATTGGGTAGGAAGCTTGCTGGTAACAGAACCAAGGCGTAGGGAACAACGGTGATGCCCATCAGGAGCAAATGGATCACCGAGCGGATGGCGTTCATGCGGTTTGAGTTCCGCTCTTGAGTTGTTCGCGCACCAAGAACCAATCGGCAAAGGCAAGCAAATCGTCGTGCACATGCGTGTTGGCTGGAAATTGATCCGACAAGGGACGATCGCGAAAGGCTTGTCCCTTGCCTGTGAGCACCAAATGAGACTCGCAGCCAAGCGCCGCACCCGCTTGCAAGTCGCGCAGGCTGTCGCCCACATTGGCCACACCTTCTAGGCTGCGGCCATAGCGTTCTTTGATCTGTTCAAAAAGACCCGAGGCTGGCTTGCGGCAAGCGCAAGCGTCTTCCGGCGCATGTGGACAGAAAAAAACGGCGTCAACCTTTGCCCCCACCGCAGCCAAGCTGCGGTGCATTTTTTCGTGCATGGCGTTGAGGGTGGCCATATCAAAAAGACCGCGCCCAAGACCCGACTGATTGGTCGCAACCACCACATGCCAGCCCGCATGATTCAGCCGCGCGATCGCATGCAAAGCGTTGGGGTACGGTTGCCACTCTTCCACAGACTTGATGTAGTCGTCGCTGTCGATGTTGATCGTGCCATCACGATCGATGATCACCAGCTTGTGGGGGCTTGCCATGTGGATCTCCGATCAGGCCAGACGCGATAAATCGGCAACGCGATTCATCGCTGTGTGCAGGGATTTGAGCAGGCCCAGTCGATTGAGTCGCACTTCGAGAGCATCGGCATTGACCATCACATCGTCAAAGAAAGCATCCACTGGCGAACGCAAAGCCGCCAGGGTCTGCAAACTGGCGGTGTAATCGCCAGCCTCAAACTGGGCGTCGGCTTGAGGCAAGCGTTGAAGCATGGCGGCATGCAACTGACGTTCTGCTTCGAGTTCGAAGAGGGCTGGATTGACGTGTGCATGGACCGCGCCTTCAAGCTCTGCCTTTTTGAGGATGTTGCCGATGCGTTTGTTGGCAGCGGCCAGTGCTGCGCTTTCAGGCAAGGCCGCAAAGGCGCGCACGGCATGAAGGCGATGGGGCACTTCGGCCAAACGATCGGGGTGCTGAGCAAGAACTGCATCCACTTCTTGGCTGCTGAAACCTTGCTCACGCAAACTGCCAGAGAGGCGGTCGAAGATGAATTCGGTGAGCGCTGTGTGGCAATCGCTGATCTTGACGCCAAAAGCCGGTATGGCTGCTGCGAGAAGAGTCGACACATTGATGGGCAGGGCTTTTTCGTTGAGCATGCGAATCACGCCCAAGGCATGGCGGCGCAAGGCAAAGGGGTCTTTGTCACCGCTGGGCAAATTACCAATGCCAAACATGCCCACCAGGGTTTCGAGTTTGTCGGCCAATGCAACCACCACGCCCACATCGCTGCGAGCGAGGGTGTCGCCTGCAAAGCGGGGCTTGTAATGGTCTTCAATGGCATCGGCCACCAGCTCATCCAGACCATCGTGTCTGGCGTAGTAGGCCCCCATGATGCCTTGCAGTTCGGGGAACTCGCCAACCATATCGGTCAGCAAATCGGTCTTGGCCAAGCGCGCGGCGGTTTCGATGTGCTGGAACCAAGTGACCGAATGGTTGGCATAGGGTTGTTGCCCCGATTTCGCCAGAGCCTCAGCAATCGATTTGGCGATGGCCACCACCCTCAACATGCGCTCGCCTTGGCTGCCCAGTTTGTTGTGATAAACCACTTTGGATAGGCCCTCGACTCGGGACTCCAACGATTTTTTGCGGTCCTGATCGAAAAAGAATTTGGCATCGGCAAGGCGAGGACGAACCACACGCTCATTACCGCCAATGACCGCAGAAGGATCTTGAGGAGCGATGTTGCTCACCACCAAAAACCGATTCGTCAGTTTCCCGCTTGAATCCAACAACGGGAAGTACTTCTGGTTGGCCTTCATCGTGAGGATGAGGCACTCTTGAGGAACGGAAAGGAACTGCGCTTCGAATTGGCAAACCAACACATTGGGGCGCTCGACCAATGAGGTCACCTCTTGAACCAGAGGGTCGTTGAGCAAGGCGGCTTCAATGTCAGAGTCGTTGAGCGCCCCAAGACCATTCTCGATCTCAAGCCGTGCGCCACATTCTTTGGCTTTAGCCCTGAGTTGGCGAATCATGTCTTGGCTGCGCGAGTCGTAGCTGGGAATGACCGAACCATCGCGCTGCAAGGTTTGTGCGTATTGCTCAGCATGCTTGACGGTCACGGGATCACATGCGGCCTCGAAGCGGTGGCCGTGCGTCAGATTGCCCGCACGCAAACCCAAGACCTTGACGTTCACAATGTGTTCACCATGCAAAGCGATGAGCCGATGCGCAGGCCGAACAAAGTTGACACTGCTCCATCCGGGCATCTCGCAATCTGACTCCAACTGGTAGCTCATGACTTTGGGAATGGGCAATCGACTCAAGGCTGCATCAAGGGCCGCTTGCAAGCCAGCCTCTAACGATGCCCCTTTGATCAGACTGTCGTAAAAAAGGGCCTCGGCTTTGCCGTCAGGTTGTCGCTTGAGTTGGTCCACCAAGGTAGCAGGGTTACTGACATCGGCACCGAGAGCCTGCAACTTCTTGATGAGGGCTGGCGTGGCCTGGCCATTGGCATCCAAGCCCACGCTGACTGGCATTAGTTTTTGTTGGATGGGCTTGTCTTGCGCTTGAGTGGCCACCTGCGTGATGAGCGCACCCAGCCGTCTGGGCGATGCAAACGAATTCACCGTGGACGTGCTGGACGCCAGTCCGGATGACTGCAATTGCTCACACAAGACCTGGGCAAAAGATTCACCCAACTTTTTGAGGGCCTTGGGAGGCAGTTCTTCGACAAACAATTCAACGAGTAGGCTTTGTGAAGTCATGGATCGCGCTTTTCTGCTCAGGCCACTAGGCGTTCGATTTGGGCCACCCACTCACGGGGAGCCATGGGGAAACCCAGTCGGGCGCGGCTGTCGTAGTAGCTCTGAGCGACGCTGCGGGCCAGGTTGCGGATGCGACCGATGTAGGCGGCACGTTCGGTCACGCTGATCGCACCGCGTGCATCCAGCAAGTTGAAGGTGTGCGCAGCCTTGAGCACTTGCTCATAGGCAGGCAGTGCAAGTTGCTGCTCCATGAGGTGTTTGGCCTGCCGTTCGTGCGCATTGAAGGCCTCGAACAAAAAGGTGGCTTCACTGTGTTCAAAGTTGTACGCCGACTGCTCTTTTTCATTTTGCAAATAGACG
>JBEAMY010000264.1:0-4574 GCA_041165725.1 Pseudomonadota bacterium | reverse complement strand
CGGATGTCTTTAACCTTGACATCGCACGCTCATCCACCGCAAAGGGCGAGTCTTTGCTCGACACCATTGCCAATCTGAGCGCCATGGCGGCCGATCTTTTTGTGGTGCGTCACAGCGAGTCGGGTGCGCCTTACCTCATCGCCCAACATGTGGCTCCGCATGTGCATGTCATCAACGCCGGAGATGGACGGCATGCCCACCCCACGCAGGGCTTGCTCGACATGTACACCATCCGGCATTACAAAAAAGATTTTTCTAATCTGTGCGTGGCCATCGTTGGCGACGTCATGCACTCACGCGTTGCGCGTTCAGACATTCATGCCCTGACCACTCTGGGTTGTGCCGAAGTGCGTGTGGTAGGACCCAAGACTTTGGTGCCCTCAGACCTCTCGCAAATGGGTGTGCGGGTTTTTAATCAGCTTGAGGCAGGCATCAAGGGCTGTGATGTGGTGATCATGCTGCGCTTGCAAAACGAACGCATGAGTGGTGCGTTGCTGCCATCCAGCCAAGAATACTTTCAACACTTCGGACTCACACCCGAAAAATTGCGATGGGCCAAACCCGATGCCATCGTGATGCATCCTGGCCCCATCAATCGAGGTGTAGAAATCGACTCTCAAGTGGTGGATGGGCCTCAGAGTGTGATCCTGCCGCAGGTCACCTTTGGCATTGCGGTGCGAATGGCCGTCATGTCCATGGTTGCGGGGAACGAAGCATGAAGACCTTGATTCAAAACGGACGTCTGGTGGATGAATCCAGTGGGCTCAATGGTGTGGGTGATTTGGCCATGGCCGATGGGCAGATCGTGGCCCTGGGCAAAGTGCCTGCGGATTTCACGCCCGATCTGCGATTCGATGCCACGGGTCATGTGGTCAGCCCCGGTTTGGTGGATTTGTGTGCCCGACTGGGCGAGCCGGGACACGAGCATGAAGGCATGCTCCACACGGAGATGCGAGCGGCATCTGGAGGTGGCGTGACCACCTTGGTGTGCCCACCCGATACCGATCCCGTCCTGGATGAGTCGGGTTTGGTCGACATGTTGGGCCACCGTGTGGGTCAGTTGAATGTGGGGCGAGTGTTACCGCTTGGTGCACTGACCCGAGGTCTTGAAGGCGAGGTGCTGACTGAAATGGCTGCACTCACCGATGCGGGTTGCGTGGGCTTTAGCCAAGCCGAACATGCGATGGCCAGGGCCGATGTGATGCTCAGGGCTTTTCAATACGCTGCCACCTACGGCTTTGCACTTTGGCTGAGGCCAATTCATGGGCAACTCGATAAAGGGGTTGCGGCCAGCGGCCCTTTGGCGACGCGATTGGGATTGAGTGGGGTGCCTGCATCTGCAGAAACCATTGCCCTCTTCACCATCATTGAATTCATGCGCATGACCGGTGCACGCGTGCACTTATGTCGCATCAGCAGTGCGGCTGGTGTGGCGATGGTCAGGCAAGCCAAAGCCGAAGGTTTGGCTCTGACGGCCGACATCAGCATCAACCAATTGCTCCTGAGCGAAAACGACATGGGTTATTTCGATGCCAGGGCACGCCTCACACCTCCTTTGAGAAGCGCTAGAGACAGAGATGCCTTGCAGCAAGCGGTGCTCGACGGCACGGTGGATGCGGTGGTTTCCGATCACACGCCAGTTGAACCAGATGGGAAGGCCATGCCTTTCGCTCAAGCTGAGCCGGGTGCAACGGGACTTGAATTTTTGTTGAGCGCGGCCGTGAAGTGGAAAGGGTTGGATCACGACGACTTGGCGGCGGCTTTGGCCTGTGTCACCTCAAGGCCTGCTCAGGTTTTGGCCACGGCCACGAAATTGAACCTGCCACATGGCTTGGGGCAACTCAAGGTGGGTGGGGTGGCCGATGTGTGCGTGATCGATACCAAAGCTGAATGGTCGTTTGAAGGACATGGCTTGTACAGCCAATCCAAGCACACGCCCTTTGATCGCCGCTTGAGTGGCATGCATTTTCCAGCTCAAGTCAAGGCCACCTGGTTCGGTGGTCGTCAAGTCCACGGTGTCTGATGCACAGTTTTTTGTGTCAGCTTATCCCCCTTTGGCGTTTGCTCAGGGTGCTTGGATGTGTGGCGCGGGGGGTGTGGATTCAATGGGTTCATTTCCCTCACTGGAGTGATTCACAAAAACAATTGGCGGTGGTGAATTGGTCGGGCCGCATGCTCGATGCCATGAATGTCAAAGTGAATCGAACTGGCGATGTTGCCTCTGGCCCCTTACTCATGGTGTGCAACCACATTTCCTGGCTGGACATCTTGGTTTGTCACAGCCAATTCTTTGGCCGCTTTGTGGCCAAAGGAGAGGTTCATTCATGGCCTGTGCTTGGCGGCATGGCCCAACAAGCGGGCACCTTATTCATTGAGCGGTCTTCTCGCCGCGATGCCCTCCGGGTGGTTCACGACATGGCAAGTGCCCTGAGCAGTGGCGACACGGTGATGATCTTTCCAGAAGGGACGACCAACAATGGCCTTGAGCTATTGCCTTTTCATGCCAATTTGATTCAGGCGGCCATCGTTTCAGAGTCGCCAATTCAGCCCATGGGCCTGTCTTACTGGTCTTCAGGTCACCCCAGACAACGCAGCTTGGCTCCCCGTTTCTTTGGAGATGACACGCTGATGGCCTCGCTCTGGTCCACGCTCAGTTCAGGCGGTGTCGTGGCTGAATTGGCGCTGGGAAAAGTTCAACATGCTGAGGGCCGTGATCGTCGTCAATGGGCGAGTGATTTGCGCAACGAGGTCCTTGAACTCATCGGTTCATAATAGATGTCATGCCCAAGACTGCCGCACCTGCCAAAGCCCTCAATGCAAGCAAGGCCCAAGCCCATGCTGAGCTTGCCATTGAATCTCCCATGGCCGAATCGGACCATGTCTTTGAAATGGCGGCCGAAGTGTTTCGTGTGATGTCTGCCCCCCTGCGTTTGAAAATCATCAGCAGCCTTTGCTATGGCGAGAAAAATGTGGGTGAGTTGTTGGCAGAGATTCCCACCACTCAACCGAACATGTCTCAGCACCTCAATACGCTTTACAAGGCGGGCGTGTTGGGCAGGCGCAGGGATGGGGTCCAGATTTATTACCGAATCATCAACGACAGGGTGGTGACCTTGTGCCGTGCAGTGTGTACGCAAATCGCCATTGAATCCGATCTTCCAAAGTGAAGCTCATCCATCGTCTATCCGAGGATTCGAATGCTTTGAGTTTCAGCTTGCATCGAAGAGGCTTACTGAGCCATGTGATGGTGGCCTTGGCAACAGGTATTTGGTCAAACTCAGTGTCAGCTGCTGGTTATGGCTTACCCAAGGTTCAGAATTTGCAACTTGCCTTGCAAAAGGCGCAAGCCAAATCCATGCCTTTGGTGGTCATGGTCACTTTGGAAGGATGTCCTTATTGCAAAGTGGTTAGACAAAACTACCTTCCTGAATATTTGGAGAAGGGCATCCCTATCCTTGAATTGGACTTGAACTCTGGTGAAGCCATTAGAGGTGAAACGGGTTTGACCACATCGGCTCGCGAGTGGGCCAAAGACAAAGGGATTCGAATCGCGCCAACTTTGCTTTGGCTTGGTGGAAACGGACAGGAACTCGTGGCCCGTTTGACAGGAATGTCTTCTGCTGATTTTTATGGGGCCTACCTGGACGATCGGATGAATCAAGCTGCACAGCGGGTTCGGTCTGGCCATTGAACAGGTCGTCATTGTTTTCTCTCGACTGATGTAAGCTGGGTTTAAGGATTGCAGTCTGGCTAGGGAAATCACTACGAAATAGACTGTGTTTTTCCCTTTTTGGGCAAGTCTTTTATATAAGGCCGTGATAATATAAAACACCAACGCCCCGGTGGGGCGAGAACTTCTTCAACGTTGGCAAGGAGTGTGTGTGAAGTCTGAACATCCCTCATCCGGCCGCCTCATCAAGGCGCCCGAGCATTTTCTAGATCCCGCTGGCATTGCCACCGTTTCCAAAGAGGCCAAACAAGGTCGTCGCGATTTCATCCGTTCGGCATTCGCAGCAGCAGCAGGTGCGACTGCCACAGCCGCCATGGCACAAAGTAATCCGATCCCGACAGAGGGCGGAGACCCCAACATTCTGGTGCCGTCCGAGTACGCAACAGGATTAGGCCAAGGCGTTGCATCCGAAGAGGGCTATGGCAAACCCTCTAAATACGAGAGCAACGTTCGTCGCCGCCAAAGCCCAGGGCTTACTCAAACTACTCAGGCCTCGGTTTCGTTTGCGCCTTTGCAATCTCTTTTTGGCATTGTGACTCCCAGCGGATTGCACTTTGAGCGCCATCACCAAGGGTGGTGGGACATGGATCCCTCCAAGCACCGCTTCATGATCAACGGCCTGGTGAGTAAGCCCATGGTCTTCACCATGGACGAGATCATGAGGTTGCCTTCCGTGTCGCGCTTTCACTTCATTGAATGTGGCGCCAACACGGCAGTGGAGTGGGGCAATGTGGCAGTTCCCACTGTTCAGTACACCCATGGCATGGTGTCGTGCAGCGAGTTCACAGGCGTGCCGCTCATCACGCTTTTGCAATTGGTGGGTGCGGACTTCAAAAAAGGGAAA
>JBEAMY010000263.1:0-8523 GCA_041165725.1 Pseudomonadota bacterium | reverse complement strand
GCCAGGGGGTCTGGTGCATTCATGATGGATGAGATGAGGATGCAGGGAGCGATGTGGTGGGGGGGGCGGACTGCATCATGCGTTCGACATAACGGGCCACGGTGTCCACTTCGAGATTGACCGGACGGCCAGCGCGCAAGTCGCCCAGGCTGGTGTGGTCAACGGTATGGGGAATCAGGTTGATGTCAAAGAGGGTTCCGGCATCCGTGTCTTTGACGGCATTCACGGTGAGGCTGACCCCATTGACGGTGATGGACCCTTTGTAGGCCAGGAAACGACCCAGCTCTCGCGGCGCGAGGATGCGCAGCAACCAACTCTCGCCAATCGGTGTGAAGGTGTCGACTTGACCGATGCCATCCACATGGCCGCTGACCAAATGTCCGCCCAGGCGATCGCTGGTGCGGAGGGCTTTTTCGAGGTTGATGCGGCCTGGGCCATCGAGCCCACTGGTCTTGGAGAGCGACTCGGCCGAGATGTCGATGAAAAAATGGGGGGGTGCGAGTTCGACAACCGTCATGCAAGCGCCATTGAGCGCAATGCTGTCACCCAAGGCGACATCGTCGAGATAACCGGCAGGGGCCTCGATGCGAAGCCGCTTGCCGTGCTGAAAAGAACGACCCAGGTCTTGGACGTCGACGATCCGACCCACGCCGGTGATGATTCCGGTGAACATTTGGGTATTTTGGCAGGTTTGAAGGCCCCCGCTGTAAGCAAGGACTAGAGGTTGAACTCAGGCCCTTCGCCGGTCCATCAACGCATCGGTCAAGCCGGCACCAATCCACATGAATAGCAAGGCCAGCCAAGCGGTGGAGGCCAGGATAGACCCGCCTGTGATGCCCGCGCCCACCGCGCAGCCCCCAGCCAGCATGCCGCCAAAACCCATCAGGGCCGCTCCAATCAAGTAGCGCGCCAAGCCCGTGTTTTCGTTGAAGGACTGCAAGGCAAATTCGCCGCTCAAGATTGAGGCAAACAGCGAACCTGTGAAGACGCCGACCACCACGCCCACATCGAAGGACAAGGGCAATTGCGGTTCGTTGATCAGGCCCATGAGGGTATCGGCGGAGGGGCCGGTGAAACTCACGCTTTTGAGCGCCACCATGTCGAAAGACCAACTGGCGTGCCATTGGGTCAAGGCCCATCCCAGCGCCACTGAGCCACCAACGCCCAAGGCGCCCAAGATCAGCCAGAAGCTGGTTTTGCTTCGGGCGGCCAGCCACGCACCGCCCACAATGATCAACCCACCGGCGATCAAGCCCGAGTAGGGCGGAAGGTATTGCGCCATGTTGCGGCGGTCAGCGGCGATGGGCCAAAGTTGGAAAAGCCATTCCCGCAGCGGAGAAAGGCCGCCTCGCAAAGCGGCTTGGGCCACGACGGTGACGACCAAACCGGCGACCAGGGCGCGCATGTTGCCAGTTGCCGACAAGATCAGCAGCCGGCTGGCACAGCCACGAGCCAAGATCATGCCGATGCCAAACATCAAGCCACCCAAGACGGCGCCAGAGAGAGAACCCACGGTGTTGAGTTGGCGGATTTCGCCCGTGTGCAATTCGCCAAGGCTCACCTGGAGTTGGACGAGAAACAAGGCAGCGCCAAATGTGAGCAGCCACACGGCCAATTTGTCGTCGAATTGACCTCGCCAAAAATGGATGGTGGCCGATCTCAAGCAAAAACGGCTTCTTTGGGCCATGACGCCAAACACAAGGCCCACGATCACGCCAAGGAATGCACTGACCTGAGGCGCCGTCCAGGATTCAAGAATGTTCATCATGTGGAGGATTGTCTGACCCGCGATTCGGGCAAGGATTGATGCGAATCAATCCATGATCAAGCGCGCCTGAGTCTGAGCCTGAGGTCGGGGCCTATGGGTTGACCCTCTACATGACGCCAGGCCAGGCCTTGGCTCAGGCTGTCGAAAGGCCCCAAAGCGGTGAGCCCTGAGCCCTGACCCAAGAGTATGGGGGCGAGGTAGACCAGCAATTCGTCGACCAGGCCCTCGCGCAAAAAAGAGGTGTTGAGCAAACGGCCAGCCTCTAGGTGCAATTCATTGATCTGACGCTGACCCAGTTCGTCGAGCAAATCGGGCAGGCTGACTTTGCCAGCTGAATTGGGGTGGGCTATCAGTTGAGCCCCTTTGGCTTGCAGGGCCAAGGCATGGGGTGCGCAGGGGTGGGACTCGTGTGGCAAGAAGGATTGCGCATGGGCAATCCAGACCGGCCTTTGTGGCAGAAACAGCTTGGCCCCGATGGGGGTTTGGAGGCGGCTGTCGATGACCACCAAGGGAGGTTGTCGGGGTGTGTTCACCGCTCGCACATCGAGCAAAGGGTTGTCTTCTAGGACGGTACCCACGCCGGTGCATATTGCACAAGACCTGGCGCGCCAGTGGTGGCCATCGTTGCGGGCCTGTTCGCTGGTGATCCATTGGCTTTGTCCGTTGGGCAAGGCCGTGATGCCATCCAGTGATGCGGCGGTTTTGAGCCGCACCCAAGGTCTGCCCGTTCGAATGCGGTGCAAAAAACCGATGTTGAGTTCAGACGCCTCAGCAGCCAGCAATCCCACATCAACCACGATGCCAGCGGCTCGCAGCCGGGCGATGCCTTGGCCTGCGACTTTGGGAAAAGGATCCTCAAGAGCCACGCAAACCCGGCTCACACCGGCTTCGATCAGCGCATCGCAACAGGGTGGGGTGCGTCCATGATGACTGCAAGGCTCCAGCGTCACATACGCGGTGGCTCCCTTGAGCTTGGACCCACGCGCGGCCGCATCGCGCAACGCCATCACTTCGGCATGGGCCTGTCCCACGGCTTGGGTATGGCCTTCACCCAGCACTTGCCCATCTGATCCAACCAGCACGCACCCCACACGGGGGTTGGGAGAAGTCAGGTAAAGCGCCGATTCGGCCAAGGCCAAGGCCCGGCGCATGTGCATGAGGTCTGTGGAGGATGACGTTGCAGGCATGCTGGGATTATGGCGCTCGCCCCCAGCAGGCCTGAGCAGAGCGCTGTGCATTGCTCACGCCTTTGCGCCCGGTTTGGTCCATCCACATCTCGCCGCATGGGTCCAAGAGTTGTCCTGTCATGGGCTTGGCCCACAGCACAAAGGCATTTGCATCACCTGGGGACGTGCTGGCATGGGTGGGTATGGCCAGCTCAAAGCGGTAGGGCAATCCAATCACCATGGCTTGAGCTGCGCTCAGTTGCGAGGGGCGTTTGCCTGTGACCAACGCTGCCCAACCCAATTCCTGAGCGATCTGATGCAGGTGCATTTGCGCATGTTGTCGATGCTGGTTTTGACGGGCCGTTGTCCACTGCGGCCAAGCCCAAGTCATGAGAACAGCGCCTATGGCCAGACAGACCAAGGTTTCGGTGAGGCTCCAGCCGCCTTGTGCATGCCACTGCTTCATGCGTCCTCCAAAGGCAATAGCGATAGCCACTCGCCCTGGGGCTGGGGCGTGCTCAGGGGCGCAGTGGGTCGCCACCAGCCTTGCCAGACCTGAGGCCCGGACCTGACTGTGATGCGAAAAACAAGTTGGACATCGGCACTGCCTTGATTCAGCAGCAAGGGCTCTATCCAATAAACCAGACCATCTTGGGTCCAGGTTGCGAGGTTGAGGGTTATGCCAGAGGTTTTGTTGACCCAAGTTGCACGCAGGTGGGCGTCTTGCAGGTCGACGCAAATGCCCTCGTTGCATTGCTGGGGCAAGGCTTTGCTCCACCATCGCCGCCATTGACTCACGGTGGCGGGCAAACTGTTGGCCAGCAGCGACGCTGCATCTTCGGTTTCGGTGGGGTGGCGAACATCGATCCTGGGAGCATGAACATCAATGAGGGCAGCGCGCAGGCCCACCCATGCCCACTCACGTTGGCGAAGTGTGTCTAGCCTGGCTTGGATCAGGCCAGGTTGTTGCAAGTTCAGCTGCTGCATGGACAAGACCAGCACGGCAAACAAGCTGCACAAGACCAAAGCCAGCGGCATGACCATGCCTGAAGAGGTGGACTTCATGGCAAGCGCTGACGGCTGTTCCAATGTGCCAGCCACTGCCAGCGGTCGCGGTGGGCACTGCGGAGCAGGGGCAAATCGCAATCCCAGGCCTGACTGGTGCGATCTGTTGCAGAGGGCTCGGCCATGGCGTGCTCGGGCGCGGTGCGCCAGCACACGCGAATTGCCCAGACCCCCTCTCCCGTGTGCGCGGGTGCCAAGGTTTGCCACTGAAACGATGGGGGGTCGTTGCGATTTTGAACGGCCACCTGAACGACCCAACCGCGAATGCCTGCGCTCAAAGTCTGTCGCACATTGCCAGCGTGCAAGGGGTTTTGGCACATGAGTTTGTCGGGGCTGACAAAAGAAAAGGCGTCTGCGAGACGGGGTGAAAGGCTTTCTCCACCTTGGCAATTGAGTGCAGTGTGCTGGCTCCAGTGGGAAAAAATCCATGGACCACGCGATGCATCACTCGTGGACAACATCGGCCAAGGGGATTCCAAACTCCAGTGGCCAGGCGCTGAACGTTGGGCCAATGGCGCACCAAAGCGACCCATGCGATGTGAGATCAGCTGTTTTACCCATGCTTCGTGGGTTGACCATTCGTTGAGCCATCGCATGCGCTCACCGGCTTGCTGGATTTGCCACAAGGCCATCAGGCCGCCAGTGAGCAACCAGGCTGAAATGGCCAGACCCAATGAGGTATCGATCAAGCTCCAACCCTGGCTGTTCATGGGCTCACCAGCAAAGACAAGGTTTGAGGTGTGTCCATTCCCCAAGAAACCTGCCAAGTGTGAATGGCTAGGCTGAAATGACTGGGTCCGGCTTGCCAGTTGAGGTTTTGCGGCGTCAGCCATTGACTTTGTGCTTGGGGAATCAGCTCTGGCAATTGACCAAGACCCCACTGGGCCAGCGATTGCGCCCATTCGTCCAGTGCACACGATGAGCGCTCACAGGAGTGAGCGTCAGGATTGGCTTGCAAAGAGCCGGCTTGCTGCCAGTGGATGAGGCTTTGCGGCCAAACGTGCAAGGCGGCGCTTGAACCCTCAAGCCAATCGATGGCGTCCAGCCACTGCTGTTGCAAGCGCTGACCCAGAAGGTTTTGCCAGGCCAGATGAAGACACAAGACGGCACTGCCGCCCAAGACCAGCAAAGCCATGAGTGCGTCGATTTGCAAAGAACCCGATTGCGGGTGCCCACTGCGCTCTCGTGTATGAGTGCTCATGAGGAGCACCCCAAACCCGATTGCCAGCGCCAACGTCCGGTGTTGGAGACACAAACGGTATAGCCCGAGGCAGAGCCTGCTCGCCCCAATGCTGACCACTCAACGCGCATGGCCCCCATTCGCCATCGACCCTGTGCGTCGAAGTGCCAATTGGATGCGGATTGCACCGCCGTTGCCGTTGCGAAAGCGGTCATGCGGATGTTGGGGTTGAACTCCCGTTGCCACAACACTTGGTTTTGAGCTGCGACATTGGAATTGAGGCGCAGCACTTGCCAACCGCAAGACCAATCGGTTGAGGCGCGAGCTGATTGGGCACAGGCCAAAGGGCTGATGTCAATGGGTTCGCCCAAGCGCAAGGCTTGCCACTGCGCCCATTGCGTGTCGCCAATCAGCGCCTGCGCGCGGGCTTTGAGCAAGGCCTGCGTACAGGCGTTTTGCCATGCAGGCAAAGCAAGGCCACCAAGTAGAGCCAGGATGGACAGCGAAAGAAGAATCGGTGTGAAGGACATGCGCCCATCTTGGACGCATCAACAAATCTTGGGTGTGATGCATTCACCAAGCGTCTGCGAAATCTGAATCTCGCCCAAGACCAAGTTCAGCGACGGAATTCGTCCACCAAGTTTTTGAATTCGTCGATGTCCTCAAAGCTGCGGTAGACACTGGCAAAACGGATGTAGGCCACTTTGTCGAGTTTTTTCAACTCGCGCATGACCAACTCACCCAGGCGGGTTGACGGGATTTCACGCTGAGCAAAGGACAGCAGTTTTTCCTGAATCCGTTCCTGCGCCGAATCGAGTTGTTCGGTGCTCACTGGCCTTTTGCGCAGGGCCAGTTGCATGGAAGCACGCAATTTGTTGGGGTCGTATTCGATGCGCCGACCATCTTTTTTGACGATGGTCGGGTAGGTCACATCGCTGCGCTCGTAGGTGGTGAAGCGTTTGTCGCAAGCCGCGCACCGACGGCGGCGGCGGATGACGTCGCCTTCTTCGCCCACCCGGGTTTCAACCACCTGGGTGTCGGGATGGGCGCAAAAGGGACATTTCATGGTTCAGCGGTAAACCGGGAAGCGCGCGGTGAGTTCGCTCACACGGGCTCGCACCTTGGCAATGTGCTCGGGGTTGCGGGGATCGTCCAGCACATCGGCGATCAAATGTGCGGTCAGCTTGGCTTCTTCTTCTTTGAAGCCTCGTGTGGTCATGGCGGGCGTGCCGACCCGAATGCCACTGGTCACCATGGGTTTTTCGGGGTCGTTGGGGATGGCGTTCTTGTTGATGGTCATGTGGGCGCTGCCCAGCACGGCCTCGGCTTCCTTGCCTGTGATGCCTTTGGCGCGCAAGTCAACCAGCATGACATGACTTTGTGTGCCACCGCTGACAATGCGAAGACCTCGCTCAGTCAGGGTTTGGGCCACCACCTGGGCATTGGCCACCACTTGTTTTTGGTAGGTTTTGAAATCACCGCCCAGAGCTTCTTTGAAGGCCACAGCTTTGGCGGCAATCACGTGCATCAAAGGCCCACCTTGCAAACCGGGGAACACGGCACTGTTGATGGCTTTTTCGTGCTCGGCTTTCATGAGGATGATGCCGCCACGTGGGCCGCGCAGGCTCTTGTGGGTGGTAGAGGTCACCACGTCGGCATGGGGTACTGGGTTGGGGTAGACGCCTGCGGCGATCAGTCCGGCATAGTGGGCCATGTCCACCATGAAGATGGCCCCCACCTCTTTGGCGACTTTTGCAAAGCGCGCAAAGTCAATGTGCAATGAATACGCCGATGCGCCTGCAATGATCAATTTGGGGCGCGACTCATGAGCAAGCCGCTCCATGGCGTCGTAATCGATGGCTTCCTTGGCGTTGAGGCCGTAGGACACCACGTTGAACCATTTGCCACTGAGGTTGAGCGGCATCCCGTGGGTCAGGTGACCTCCTTCGGCCAGCGACATGCCCATGATGGTGTCGCCGGGCTTGAGAAAGGCCAGAAACACCGCCTGGTTGGCCGATGCGCCGCAATGGGGTTGAACGTTGGCGGCATCGGCGCCAAAGAGTTGCTTGACCCGATCGATGGCCAGCAGCTCGGCCACATCGACATGCTCGCAGCCACCGTAGTAGCGTTTGCCGGGGTAGCCTTCTGCGTATTTGTTGGTCAGTTGTGAGCCCTGAGCGGCCATGACCGCGGGAGATGCGTAGTTCTCGCTGGCGATCAGCTCAATGTGGTCTTCTTGACGGCGGTTCTCGGCCTGGATTGCGGCCCAGATTTCGGGATCGGTTTGTTCAACCAAGTGTTGACGTGAATACATGTGTGGCAGTCCTGTTCAAGGTGAACCCAGCGCAAACGGCAGGGCTGCCCAGGCGAACGGCTTGACACCCCAAAGGGCGGCGTGCTCCCCAGTGGTTGAACAAGGTGAATGCCTTGCGTTCCACGTCAGGCCCGAGGCCCTATCGCCAGTTGCACGCGGTGTTCAGTTTATCAGTCGGGAAAAAGGCTCCGTGGCCCAGGCCTTCAAGGCGTGTTGGTCGTGGGTGCAGCCGACTCCTTGCTCAAGTGCAGCCACTCCAGCAAGGCCTTGATGCTTTGGTCACCCAAGTCTTCCACTTGGACAGTGACGCTTTCTTGTAGATAAGGGGTCACAGGCTCGGGAACCTGTTGGGCCAAGGTGCTTGCCTGAACCATGCGCTGGTATTCGGCCAGCACTTTGTTCACGTAGAGGAGGTCTTCACCAGGTGGCAACTCACCAGCGTAAAGCTTGAGCCCTTCGCGAACGGTTCCGGCGGTGAGCAAGTGCTCCTTGAGCAAGCCCAAACCGACGCGCACATTGGCCACGGGATCGAAGCTGGCCATGGGGCCACCAAATGCTGCAAACCGGCTGCTCAACTGTTCGGGCGGGATTTGCATCAAACCGGCTTTGCCGCTTGGGCCCAACATGAAAGGATTGAATCCCGACTCGGTGGCCATGACCGACATGACCAGCCATGGATCCACTTGGTTTTTGGGGGCCAATTCAAACACCTCGCCAACGATGGCGCTCAGGGGCTCAGGGGCAACACGGTATTTACGGGCCGCCCACTTGACGAGTCGAGCCTGCTGGGTGGGGAGATCTTTGGGGTCAGCCGAAGTCACTCTGTCAATGACTGGCGAATCGCCCAACAGGTGAAAAGGCATGTAAGTGTCCAGTTGCAACCAGTTGAGCAGGTGTGCCTGGGTGGCTTGGCGCCACTGGGGCTGAATGCTGAAGGCCAAAAAGGTCAGAAAAAAAAGCATGCCGATCATGGCCAGACCGTTGTGGCTGCTCATCATGAAACCGCTGGTCAGGTCGCTGCCGACGACCC
>JBEAMY010000262.1:0-3951 GCA_041165725.1 Pseudomonadota bacterium | reverse complement strand
CCAAGCCAGAGCGCTCAGCTTCGGCCGCGTCCATCATGCGAGCGGTCAAGGCCAAGTCCATGGCTTTGGCCTTGCCCACGGCTCTGGGCAAGCGTTGGGTGCCGCCAGCCCCGGGGATGATGCCCAGCTTGATTTCTGGTTGACCGAAGCGGGCGTTATCGGCAGCAATGATGAAATCGCACATCATCGCCAACTCGCAACCGCCGCCCAGGGCAAAACCACTCACCGCAGCGATCACGGGCTTGCGAATGCTGCGAATGATTTCCCAGTTTTTGGTGATGTAGTCGGTCTTGTAAACGTGCGAAAAGGTGTATGTGGCCATGGCTCCAATGTCTGCACCTGCAGCAAATGCTTTTTCGCTGCCGGTGATGATCATGCAGCCAATCGATTCGTTGTCGTCAAAGGCTTGCAGGGCAGCGCCCAGCTCATTCATGAGTTCGCCATTGAGGGCATTGAGTTGCTTGGGGCGATTGAGGGTGATGACGCCAACCCGGTCGGCTTCGGTTCGGACTTGGATGAATTCGTAGGTCATGGTCTTCCTTGAGGTGAATCGGTTTCACCTCCAAATATACCCAAGGGAAATCACGACCGGGGTGCTGAGCTGACACCTGCTAGATTCAAGACTGGAGGTACCCATGTCAGCCGCAAGCATTCTGTTTGAACAAAAAGGCCCTGTTGCCGTCATTACTCTGAACCGTCCCGATGCCCTCAACAGCATGACTTACGAGATGCAAGCGGATTTCAGGTCAGCCATGTTGAAGATCCAGTCAAATCCAGACATCCGTGCTTGTGTGCTCACCGGTGCTGGACGTGGGTTTTGTGCGGGCTTGGATTTGAGCACCTTGGACCTTTCGCCCGGTGAAGGTTTGGTGGAACGCGCTGATCCCGGCCCAGTCATTGAAGATGCGTTCAACCCCAGCACCCGCATGTTGTTGGAGCTCAGGGTGCCAACGATCGCCGCGGTCAATGGCGTCGCAGCCGGAGCAGGCGTATCGCTGGCCATGTCCTGTGACATGATTTTTGCCCACACCAAAGCCTCATTCATTCAGGCCTTCAGCAAGATCGGACTGATTCCTGATGCAGGCGGAAGCTGGCTGCTGGTCGAACGTTTGGGGCTGGCCAGGGCCATGGCTTTGGCCATGACCGGCGACAAACTCAGTGCCCAACAAGCCAAGGATTGGGGCATGATTTGGGAAGTGGGTGATGAACCTCTGACCGATGCCATGGCCATGGCCGAACGATTGGCAGCCATGCCAACCAAAGCGTTGGTGGCCACCCGAACACTCATGCGAAACGCCGCGCAGCGCGGTCTTGAAGCGCACCTGAATGTGGAGCGCGATACCCAATCTGCATTGGGGCGCACCCATGATTACATAGAAGGCGTGATGGCTTTTTTAGAAAAAAGACCCGCCAAGTTCACCGGCCAATGAAAGAGCCCGGGTTCAGAACTTGCCTTTGATCCAGCGCTCAAGGGCATCGCGGTCTTGGACATCCAATCGGGTTGACCAGGCCGATTCAAAGCGCTTCATGGCGGGCAAATCCAAGCTAAGTCCCTGGCGGCGGCGGAACACCCAAGCTTTGAGGGGGCGGTCCAGCGCCGCATAGGTGCTCAGGTCATCCAGTGATTCGATGCGCCAAGCGTCTTCATGAGACCGGCCTTCACCAATGGCCACCCATTCGTCGCCGGGCGCAAAGCCAGCGCGCGAGGCCCAGCCACCAGAAAGCACATGGCTGATGCGAATGCCAGATCCACTTTGCACGCGAAGGCCCAAAATCTGAGGCCAACTGGCTCGATGCGATGCTGTGCCCACACCGTGTTGTGCCAGCCATTCATGCACAGGCAACTCGCCCGTGCTGTGCACCCAAGCGCGATGTTCACGGCGACAGGATTTGCCCCTCACGGTTTCTAGCGCATCCAGCCAATCGGCCTCGGTCATGGGGCCGCCATGCGTTTCACGCCAAAGCAGGCGCATCACTTCATCGAGGCTGTGACCTTCAGAACGAAGGAGCAAGTCCCAGCACAAGGCCACCAAAGAACCTTTGGTGTAGTAGCTGACGGTGAGGTTATGCGTTTGCGAATCGGCGCGGTAGTACTTGGTCCAAGCTTCAAAACTCGATTGCGCCAAGGGATGGCGATGTCGCCCCGGTGTTTGATCGACTTGGGTCATGGTTTTTTGCAAGCGAGCCAGGTATTGCGCTGGGCTCAGCAATCCCGCACGCACCAACAACAAGTCGTCGTAGTAGCTGGTGAAGCCCTCGAAAAACCAGAGCAGCTCGGTGAGGTTTTCGGTTTGGTAGTTGTAGGGCGAGAACTCAGCAGGTTTGAGTCGTTTGACGTTCCACGTGTGAAAGTATTCGTGAGAGATCAACCCCAGTAAGTTGTGATAGCCCTCATGGTCATTGGGCGAATGGCGTTTGGGCAAGTCGCTGTGCTGGGCCACCAGCGCAGTGGAGTTACGGTGTTCCAAGCCCCCATAACCCGAAGGCAACACATGCAGCAAAAAAACGTAACGGTCAAAAGGGGGGCGTCCACGACCATGCCAAAAGCGCATCACCGATTCACAGATGGCCCGAGTGTCATTGAGCAAGCGTTCGCCATCAAATCGGGGCGAGGCACCAGACACCACCAGTCGGTGCTCAACGCCTTGGACCTCGAAGCGAGCTTCCCAAAAATCACCCATCTCTACCGGGTGATCCACCAATTCATCAAAGTCTTGTGCGTGGTATGTCCCAAAACCATTGGCTCGGATTTTCAAGGGGCTCAAACTGGTGGCTAAGCGCCAGTGGGGCAGGGCTTCATTCGGTTCGATGTTCATCGAAACCGGGTCTTGGGACTGCCCTAGGACCTGCATGAACATCGAGGTGCCGTTGAAAAACCCGCGTCGCGAATCGAGCCAAGCGGTGCGCACCGATTCGTCATGCGCCATCACTTGATAACGCAAGGTGATGGGCTCAGTGCCATCGTTGTCCGCCTGCCAGGTGTCTTTGCCTGTCATTTGAAGCTTGAGTCGCTTGTTGCCTTGCCAAGCGGTGACCGAATGAACTTGCTTGACGAATTCGCGGATCAAGTAGCTGCCGGGAATCCAGCTGGCCATTTGGAACGCTTGCTGAGGTGCCGGGTGGCGAACCTCAATGCTCACTTCATAGCGATGTTCATTGGGATGAGGGAACGAAACTTGATAGTGAACGGCAAGTGTTTTTTTGGCGTTCATGGCTTGAGGGCTTCTTCAATCTGCTTGTGCGTGACATAACCCGGAATGCGAGTGCCGTTGGCCATGATCAAAGTGGGTGTACCCGTGATTTTTTGTTTGCGGCCAAACTCAAGGTTGCGTTCAATCGCTGAAGTGTCGCAAGTTGCTGCATCGGGTTCTTTGCCTTGTTGCATCCAGCTTTCCCAGGACTGCGCTTTGTCTTTGGCGCACCAAATGGCTTGGGACTTGCGAAGTGAATCGGGGCCGAGCACGGGGTACAAAAAGATGTGAATCGTCACATTGTCCAAGGCTTGCAACTCTTTTTCCAAGCGCTTGCAAAACCCGCAGTTGGGGTCTTCAAAAATCGCCATCTGTTGCTGACCTTTGCCTTTGCGGATCACGAAGGCGTCTTTGAGAGGGAGGTCTTTCCAATCGATGGCAGTGAGGGCATTGCTGCGCTGCTGAGTGAGGTTGGCACGCTTTTTCGTGTCAAAAAGTTCACCACGGATCAGGAAGTCGCCTTTGGCATCGGCATAAAACAGTTCGGTCCCGTCCACCCGAACTTCAAAAAGTCCGGGCATGGTGGTTTTACGCACTTCGTCGATTCGGCCGATTTCGGGAATGCGCTCTTGCAGGCGTTTTTGGATCTGCGATTCAATCGATTGCCCCTGAGCAAAAGCCATTGCGCTGACAGACAGCGTCAGCAAGGCCAGGAAATTTTTGAAGTGAGGCATGGTGTGGAGGTCTTTCTGATAGAAAC
>JBEAMY010000261.1:0-7452 GCA_041165725.1 Pseudomonadota bacterium | reverse complement strand
AGCTGGCTTTGATTGGCCCGCCAAAGACCATCCACCAGAGGATTCGTTTTACGTGTGGGGACCAACCCCGCCCGATTACTTCACCATCAACACCGAAGTGGCCTAAATCCTATGCACAGCTTTGACATCACCGAATGGGGCAAGCCCCTACAAAGAGCCGTACGCGAACAACCCCAACCCACGGGCACTCAAGTGCTGGTCAAGGTTCGCTATTGCGGGGTTTGCCATTCCGATGTTCACATCCGAGACGGTTACTTCGATCTTGGAGGTGGCAAGCGCTTTTACATGACCGAGCGTGGCATGAAGTTGCCCGTCACCATGGGCCACGAGCCTTATGGCGAGTTGGTGGCCATGGGCCCACAAGCGCAAGGGCTGGCTCCCGTGAGCATGGGCCAATCGTATTTGGTTTTCCCTTGGACAGGCTGCGGCCAGTGCGCACGTTGCCAGCAAGAACAAGACAACTGGTGCATGAGCCCAAAGTTCTTGGGCGTACAAAGCGCTGGGGGTTATGCCGACTACCTTTTGGTGCCTCATCCCAAATACCTTGTGGATGCCACTGGCATCGATCCGCAATTTGCCCCCATCCTGGCCTGCTCAGGCCTGACCACTTACTCGGCCGTTCGCAAGCTCTTGCCCTGCGACCCTCAAGACGTGATCGTGGTCATGGGCGCAGGGGGTCTCGGCCTGATGGCGATTGCCATGCTCAAGGCCTTGGGGCACGAGCGCATCGTGGTCTGCGAAATCGACTCCGCCAAATGGCAAGCTGCCCGCGATATGGGCGCTCAAGAAGTCCTTAACCCCAACGACGCCAGCACCCTTGAGCGACTTCAAGCCATGCCCGGAGGCGTTTGGGGTGTGTTGGACCTCGTTGGCGTCTCCACCACGGCCCAACTCGGCGTGGCGTGTTTGCGCAAAGGTGGCCGCTACGTGGTCGTTGGGCTTTATGGTGGTGAGTTGCCTTTGTCCACCGTGCCTTTGGCGCAAAGGGCCATCACGGTTCAAGGCTCTTATGTGGGCTCCTTGTCTGAGCTCAAAGAGGTGGTGGACCTGGCTCGCAAGGGTCAGATCAAGCCCATTCCCACAGCATTGTGCACGCCAGAAGAAATCTCGGGCGTGTTGGACCGACTCAAAACGGGTCAGGTGCTGGGCCGCGTGATTGCGCGTTTCAATTAAGGCGCTTCAATTCAGGCGCTTCAGCGTTTCTTGAACTGATCGGTGTAGATCGGATAGCCTTTGACGCTTTGTGCACAGGCACGAAGCTGTGCACTTTGGTTGAGCGTGTCGCGCCCCACTTCTTGCCAGCTTCCTGATTGCGAGTTGACCCAAACCACGCCACCTTGTTGCAAATCGCCGCGATAGCCCACGGCATTGATGCGGCGAATCTTGTCGTTTTTGCAGTCGATTTCAAACTGCAAGGCAATCGACCGAGCACCATGAGCGGGCTGGTGGTTGTAATCCAGCAAGGCCCAGAACTGCCGATTGCCCTGATTGGAAGTGGTGATGTTCTGGGTGTCCATGCTGTAGGTTTGGCCATCCAGAAAACCCAAAAAAGACCAATACGACTTCGCCGAGGCGGAGGCAGCAGCCATCAGCCAGGACACAACGAGCAGCCACAGGGCTCCTCTGATCAATAGGGCCAGAGTTCGCATGATCAGCATGGATCGGAATGAGTGGGTCAGACTTGAGCCCAGTTGACCTGCAACAAGCTGCAATCGCGTGATGGGGTGGGCGGATGCGTTAAGCTTGAACCATGAAAAAAGCCTTGTCACCTTTGTTCTTTCAAAGCCTTCTGGCACTCGCTCTGGTCGGTCCAGCCAGCGCTTGGTCGTTGACCCGCGACGGTTATCCTGCCATCGAGTTCCGCAAGCTGCCCAATGCTGTGCAGCGGTCTTACATCAACGAAAAACCCAATTTGGGTGAAAACGGCAGGTGCTCCACTGCGTTTGACAGCACCTCTGATCAGGAAAAAATGATTTTTACCTGTTCCATCTACATCAAGATCGGTTCAGAGGGCTCGCGCCGCTCCATGAACCGCTGTGAAGACCAGCGCCGACAACTCAACGTCAAAGCCCCCTGCGCCGTCATCGTGGAGTGAGGCGCCTCAGGCCCGCCAGGCTTTCATCAAATCCTGCGCCCCCGCAAGAATCAAGCGCAAATCAGAGGCTGTGGTCACCAGGTCGTAACCCAGCTCGCGCCTGGCCTTGGCAAAAGCCACGGTTTGGCTGTGAATGCCGGCCTTGATGCCATGGGCATGTGCCCGCGCCAAGATGTGTTCGATGGCTTGTTGCACTGTGGGTTCCACATCGTCGAGTGTGGGCTTGCAGCCTAGCGATAAGGACAAGTCGGAAGGGCCCACATAAATCGCATCCAGGCCCTCGACTTGCAAGATGGCATCGAGTTGGTCCAAGGCTTTGCGGGTTTCAATCATGGCAAAGCGGATGACGCGCTCATTGGCGGTGGCTTGGTAGCTGGGGCCATCGACCAGACCCGCACGGATCGGGCCAAAGCTGCGCCCGCCCATGGGTGCATAGCTGGTGTATTCCACAAAGCGCGCAGCTTCGTCCACCGAATTGATCATGGGGCAAATGATGCCCAAGGCCCCAGCGTCGAGTGCACGCATGATGGGGCCAGGGTCCAGCCAAGGCACGCGCACCATGGGCGTGCAGGAGCTGGCCGCCATGGCCTGCAACATGGTCACCAAGGCGGCGTTGTCGATGAGTCCGTGCTGCATGTCGATGGTCAGGGAATCCCAACCCGACATGGCCATGGCTTCGGCACTCAGTGAATTGGGAATGGCCAACCAGCCATTGAATGCGCATTGCTTGTTTTGCCAGAGTTCTCGAACACGAATGGAACGCATGCTTGTTTCTTTCAAAAGGTGGGGCTCATCATAAGTGAAGCCCCGATTTCAGATGAAAACGCCCTTCATGCCGCCCGCTGGATAGCGCAAGCCTTGAGCGGCACCCGGCGGGAAGGCGGTATCGAGGGTAGTCAGCTCAGAGACCGATAGGGTGATCTCAGAGGCGGCGAAGTTTTCATCCAAGCGTTGAATGCGCTTGGTGCCGGGAATCGGGATGATGTCGTCGCCTTGGGCCATGAGCCAAGCGAGCGCCAATTGCCCAGCTGTGCACGACTTGGCCCGTGCCATGGCAAGCAAAGGGTCCAGCAAACGCCGGTTGTGCTCAAGGTGTTCGGGATGAAAACGCGGATGATCTTTGCGCCGGTCATCGGCGACTTCGTCAAAAGACTGAACCGTTGCCGTCAACAGGCTGCGACCCAATGGGGCATACGCCACGAAAGTGATGCCCAGCTCTCGGGTCACGGCAAGCGTTTGTTCTGCTGCTTCGCGGTACATCAGCGAGTACTCGGTTTGAATCGCACTCAAGGGATGAACGGCATGCGCTTTACGGATGGTTTGGGGATGCGCCTCGCACAAACCCAGCGCCCTCACCTTGCCTGCACGCACCAGATCGCTCATCGCACCCACCGTGTCTTCAATGGGCACCTGAGGGTCGATGCGGTGCACGTAGTAGAGGTCGATGGTGTCGATCTGCAATCGCTTGAGGCTGGCCTCGCAAGCCTGGCGAACGTACTCGGGCCGACCATTCACCGTGTTGACACCGCCCTCGCCTCGCACTTGACCAAACTTGGTGACCCAGCACACCTTTTGCGACCTGCCTTTCATGGCCTGACCCAACAGGGTTTCGTTGTGCCCCCAGCCGTACATGTCGGCTGAATCCAAAAAGTCGATGCCCAAATCCAAAGCATGGTGAATCAGCGCCTTGCCGTTTTCGTCGGAGCTGGGACCATACAAACCCGATAGCGACATCAAGCCCAATCCCAAACGCGAGACTTGCAAATCAGAATGACCCAAAGTGACTTTCTTCATGAGCGCATGTTCCTTGTTCATGTTTGGATTGTGCGGCATGGGGCGCACGGGTCACTGCGATCCATGAAAACCCTGCTTTCAAATCCACGCTGAAATGCCAAGATCAAACGCATGAGCGACACCCCTCAAGACCCCGTTCTTGTTTCAACCGCACCCAACGCCACGGAGCCGGTTTCTTCTGCATCGGTGCTCCTGACCCCCATTGCCAAGTTGAGCTGGCGCGACCCATTCGTTTGGCTGCGCAAAGGCATGAGCGACGTCAAGCGCAGCCCCGGTGCGGCCTTTTTCTATGGCGGTTGTTTTTGGCTCATGGGCCAATTGCTCTTTTGGGTGTTTCATCATTCGCCCGCAGATGTGCTTGCACTCAGCGCCGGTTTTTTGCTGATGGGCCCTTTTGTCTGTCTGGGTCTTTACGACATCAGCCGCCGCTGGCAATTGCACGACCAAGGCGGCGAACCCGAACCCGATTTGGGGGTGTCCATGCTGGCGTGGACCAGTGCAGTCGGGCCGCTCAGCCTTTTTGCAGGTCTGCTCCTGATCCTTGAAATGCTTTGGGGCCGCTCGGCCATGGTCGTTTTTGCGATCAGCTTCAACACCATGCCCTCTCAAGTCAATTTGCTGGCCTTGCTCACCGACCCGGCCAACCTCGACTTCATGCTCACCTACATGGGCGTCGGTGGTGTCTTTGCGGGCCTCATCTTTGGCATCAGCGTGGTGTCCATCCCCATGATTCTGGACAAGCGTTGCGATGCGATTTCAGCCGCACTGGTGAGTCTCCGAGCTTGCTTCACCAATCCTGGAGTGATGCTCCTTTGGGGAGCCTTGATCACCCTGCTCATTGGGCTGGCCATGCTGCCTTACTTTTTAGGCCTGCTTTTGGTGGGTCCGCTGATCGGTCACGCCACCTGGCATGCCTATCAGGGTGTGACCGACCAGGCTGTGTAACGGTCCTGAACCCAGCTTCAGGGCAAAGCCATGAAATCAGGCACACATTGCCTGATTAACCCATGAGACCCCCCCTCAAAATTCAAGATGACCTTAAAACCATTGCCCTGCGCGCGTGCTATTCACAACGTCATCAGAGGCCATCATGAATCTCACTTCTTCTTACCCCGTTGAATTCAATGAGAGCGGCCAAGGCGAGGCCATCGTCTTTGTGCCTGGCTCTTTTTCCAATGGCGCCTCCTGGCGGGGCATCAGCTCCGCATTGGCTGGCGAATATCGCACCATCACCACCAGCTTGTCCGGTTACGGCAAAACCCAAGAACGCCGTTCACCCGGTGGCGATCACATGGCCAAGGAGTTGGATGTTCTGGATTCGGTGCTCCAGCGCGTGAATGCCCCTGTGCACCTGGTCGCGCATTCATTTGGCGCCTATGTGGCTTTGCTCTACACCCTCAGAAGGCCTCATTCGGTGATGAGCCTGAGCTTGCTCGAACCCACCGTGTTCGACTTGTTGCGCCTTTGCGGCGAAACGACATTGAACGATGAGGTGTTGGCGGTGTTGCATGCGTACAAGACCGACTGGAACTCGGGCGCCTCCTCAGCGGTTCGCCACATCATCGACTTTTATGGCGGTGCAGGGACTTTCGAGAGCTACCCTGATCCCATCAAAACCAAGTTGATTGAGCAAACCCCCACCAATGTGTTGGATTGGGAAACGGGCTATGCCTGCTCGGCTGCGCCAGCTGAGATCTCGACTTGCCGCCTACCCACCCGCATCATTTGTGGGAGCCTCAGCAACGAACCCATGAAAACATCCAACCGCTTGCTTTGCGATCTCTTGCCCAACGCAGAAATGTGTTTTTTGGAAGGTGCAAACCACTTCATGCTGGCCACGCACGCCATCGAATTGACGGCGCAGTTGAGAACCCACATCGAAGCAGTTTCTGGGCGAGGCAGTGGTCTCAACGCCCCTTGAACACCGGCTTTCGTTTCTCGTTGAAGGCCTTCACACCCTCCAACCGGTCTTCAGTGCCCACCAAGTGGTTGTAGGCCTCGATCTCAAAGCGGTAAGCCGTGCGAATTTCCATTTGACTTCCATAGCGCACCGATTTTTTGACCTGCCGAATGGAAAGCGGCGCATTCTGTGCAATCGCCAGCGCGGCATCGAGACTGGCCTTCAAGACCTGATCGGCCGGATACAAAGCATTCACCAGCCCCCACTCCAAAGCGCGCTCCGCAGCAATGGGCCTTGCAGTCATCAGCATTTCTTTGGCCCTGCGCAATCCAATTGCGCGGGGCAGGTTTTGCGTGCCCCCGGCACCGGGCATGATGCCAATGGCCACTTCGGTGAAGGCATAGCGGGCGCGGTCGCTGGCATAGGCAAAGTCGCACATCAGCGCCATCTCAAGGCCGCCGGCATAGGCATGGCCGTTGATGGCGGCAATCAGGGGCTGCGGCAAATCGCCCATTTGCCAGAACATGCGCTCGAACAATTCGTGCTGTCGGTTCCAGGCTTGCTGGGTCATGCCGTTGCGCTCTTTGAGGTCGCCGCCGGCACAAAAAATCTTGTCTCCAGCACCAGTGAGCACCACACAGCGCACGTCTTGCCCATCCGCCTCTAAGCGACGCCACACATCCAACATGTCGTGGGCCATTTGTGTGTTGAGGGCATTGCCCACATCGGGGCGGTTGAGCGTGACCAACAACACTTGGTCGTGAGGCCAGGACAAAGACAAGGTTTCGTAGTCGGGCAACTTCATGGTGAGGCTAAGGGTTAAGGCAAGGGTCGAAACAGCGAACCATTTTGGGGGGTGCTCATGCGGTCAAGCGCCAAATCGAACCGCAATTCGGCCCAACACGCCGAAGTCGGCCAGCACCGAGTCGCCCACTGCGATTTCAAGCGGCACCATGCAGGTGCCGGTGGTGACGAATTCGCCTCGCTTGAGGCCAATGCCCAGTGCGCTCAACTCGTTGGCCATCCACGTCATGGCCACGCGTGGGTCGCCCAAGACGGCCGAACCATTGCCAGAGCGGTGCCAGGTATGACCATCTGCGCGCGTCACTTGGGCCGATACATCGTGGCGCGACAAATCCACATCACGCCAAGACGCAGGTGCGGCATCGCCCAACACAAACTCGTGGGCGCAAGCGTTGTCGGCGATCAAGCTGGCCTCGCCCACCGAAACGAAATCGTCAAAGCGGGAATTGGGCACCTCAATCGCCACGTGAAGGGCAGACACGGCGGCCATGACTTCGGCTTGTGCATAGGCCTGCTCGCGCGGGGGAAGGTCTTGTCCCAGCACGAATGCCATTTCTGGCTCAGCCACCAGCATGCGAACGCCTTTGAGGCTCACCGTTTGGCCCTGCGGGATCACGCAAGGCGCAAAGATGCGCCCAGCAAGCGGGCCGCTCACGCCGATGTGCTTTTGGCCCGCTTGGCTGGTGGCAGCAATCTTCCACCCTGACAGAGACTGTCCATTGAGAGATTGCAATGCAGCTTGGGCGGTGTAGCCTTGCTGGCGATCAGCAGGGCGGCATGCCGAGGGAAACGCAGGCATGGCCTGACCCGATTGGCGGTGCTGCCAAACCAATTGGGCGGCAGCTTGTGCAGATGAAGT